>JAQUZZ010000048.1 GCA_028691095.1 Alistipes sp.
GATGACTTCCGAAGATTAGCAAAGGATTATGAACGAAAGGTGGTGTGTTCGGAAAATATGATATACTTGGCTTTTATTTCACTGATGCTAAAATGGTTATAAATGATATTTTTAAACAGACTCTGAATATAATGTAGGCCGTAGAACCTTGAAACTGACGGTGCGCAATACGGGCGATCGACCGATCCAGATCGGATCGCACTTCCACTTCTTTGAGGTGAACCGTTACATGGAGTTTGATCGGGCAGCCGCTTTCGGATGTCATCTGAACATTCCCTCCACCACGGCCATCCGTTTTGAACCGGGCGATCAGAAAGAGGTAGAGCTGGTGACCTACTCGGGTAAACAGCGCATTGTGGGCTTCAACGGCTTGGTGATGGGCTATGCCGGCGACGAAGACTCTCCGAGCTATCTTCCCGCACGCGCCAAGGCACTGCGTCGAATGCAGAAAAACGGGTTTAAGTCAATCTCCGAGAGTGAGGCTCAGGCTCAAGCTGCAAAGCAACCGAGTAATAATCCTAAAAAATAGAGCATTATGGCTACGATTTCAAGACAGGAATATAACAATCTGTATGGCCCAACGGTGGGCGATAAGATTCGCTTGGGCGATACCGATCTGTATGTCGAGATCGAGAAGGATCTGCGCGAATATGGCGATGAGGTGATTTACGGAGGAGGCAAGACGATCCGTGATGGGATGGGTTTGGCCAACACCATGACCTCCAAAGAGGGTTCGCTGGATATTGTGATTACCAACGTGACGATCATTGATGCCAAGCTGGGCGTGGTGAAAGCCGACGTGGGAATCAAAGATGGTAAGATCGCGGGGATCGGCAAAGCGGGAAACCCCAATGTAATGCACGGTGTGGATCCCGACTTGGTGACGGGGCCTTCGACGGATGCCATCTCGGGAGAACACCTGATTCTGACCGCCGCCGGCATCGACGGCCATGTGCATATGATTGCACCCCAACAGGCTTACAGTTGTCTGAGTAACGGCATCACCACCCTGATCGGAGGAGGCGTAGGGCCGACCGACGGTACGAACGGAACCACCATCACGCCCGGTAAATGGAACATCGAGAAGATGCTGGAGTCGGCCGAGGGTCTGCCGATCAACTTGGGTTTCTTGGGCAAAGGCAACTGTTCGGTCGAGCAGCCGATTGAGGAGCAGATCGAGGCGGGAGCTTGCGGTCTGAAGATTCATGAGGACTGGGGGTCGACGCCTGCGGCGATTCGTACCGCACTGAGTGTAGCCGACCGCTATGATGTGCAGGTTGCGATTCACTCCGACACCCTGAATGAGGGCGGATACGTCGAGGATACGATTGCAGCCATGGATGGTCGCACGATCCATACCTATCACACCGAGGGAGCCGGCGGAGGTCACGCACCTGACTTGTTGAAGGTGGCTTCCATGCCGAATGTGTTACCCTCGTCGACCAACCCGACGTTGCCTTTCGGAATCAACTCCCAGGCCGAGCTGTTCGATATGATTATGGTGTGCCATAACCTCAATCCCAAGATTCCTTCGGATGTGGCCTTTGCCGAGAGTCGGGTGCGTCCCGAAACGCAGGCGGCCGAGAATGTGTTGCATGATCTGGGGGTGATCTCGATGGTCTCCTCGGACTCTCAGGCGATGGGGCGTGTGGGCGAATCCTTCATGCGTACCTTCCAGATGGCTTCGTTCATGAAGCAATCTCGGGGTAAGTTGGCCGAAGACTGCGATCGCAACGACAACTTCCGCGTGCTGCGCTACATTGCGAAGATCACCCTCAATCCGGCGATCACCTACGGCATTTCCGACGTGTTGGGTTCGGTGGAGAAGGGTAAAATGGCCGATTTGGTGCTTTGGGAACCGCAGTTCTTTGCGGCCAAACCGAAGATGGTCATCAAAGGTGGTTTGATCAACTGGGCAAATATGGGAGACCCCAATGCCTCCTTGCCCACCCCGCAACCGATGTATTACCGTCCGATGTTCGGGGGATTCGGACCCGCGATGGCCAAGACCAGTATCTCCTTCGTGTCGCGTGCTGCGTTCGATTGTGGAATCAAAGATCGTTTGCATCTGAATCGCATCGTACGTCCCGTTTCGCGCACCCGTCAGATCACCAAGTTTGACATGATGTACAATGGGGCGATGCCCAAGATTGAGGTCAATCCCGAAACCTTCGATGTGACGGTGGATGGGGTACGGGCTTATGTGGCTCCGGCCAAGTCCTTTGCACTGAGTCAACTCTATTGGTTTAGCTAATCTCACAGGTGATTCGCTCTCCGTGCCGATGCTTGGCAGGTTACGGAGAGCGAATTTGCTTTTGCAGGGTTGACCGCATCAATATAGTGGAATGAAAGGCTTTAAGCACGGATTATCCGGAATATCCCGTGGAAAACGGGCTTAATCCTTCTTGGAAATTTCTTCATCTTTCTTAATGAAAAACGATATGAAAATTTATACCGAGATCATAGGCAATATGGGACAAGCCTCTTGGCACGATAGGCTCAAAGAGGCACAGATCGAATATGTAGACTTGGATCAGTGGACGGCACAGAAGAGTCGTTTTGTAGCCACGAGCGATGCGACGCACTCCTATGCGGTGGCGCTCAAGCGTCATGCGCAACTACTGGACGGAGATATTCTGGAGTATGACCCCGAGGGGCGTCGTGCGGTGGTGATTCGCATTCAGCTCAATGAGGTGATGTGCATCAACCTTGAGGTGTTGCCCCACCAACAGCCCGAGGAGATGATTCGTCGTGCGGTGGAGCTGGGACACGCCATCGGCAATCAGCATTGGCCTGCGGTGGTGAAGGGAACACGGATCTATGTGCCGTTGACCGTCGATCGCAAAGTGATGATGAGTGTGATGAACACCCATCATTTCGAGGTGATTCCCTATTTGGCTCCTCACGAGATTCGCCGACTCTTTGGCGGCACGGGGCCACAGAGTCACACCCACGAACATTGCACCGGTGAGGTGCATGATCATGCGTTCGAGGAGGAGGCGCTGAGTGAGACGGTGGGGTGTCATTGTTAGGTTTCTGTCTCTCGTCATCCCTTATGGGGGTGTTCTTGTGAAGGAGACCCCAAGCATGAAAATCGCTCCCCTCACGGCCTATGATGGATATACAGATTGTTTCTTGCAACAAATCGCACGCTGTGCTTAAAACTGTGAAATGATGACCGCGAATGCCATAACCTTGATGCATTTACTTGAATTTACCGACTCCACACTGCCCGTTGGTACGTTCTCCTTCTCCAATGGATTGGAGACCGCCGCAGAGCAGCGTTTGGTGCATGATGCCGCCACCTTGGAGACCTATACCCGGGAGGTTGCACTTCAGGCAGCCTTCAGCGACGGCGTGGCAGCATTGCACGCTTTCCGAGCCTACCATCTCCGCGCTTATCCGGCGATTCTGGAGGCCGATCGGCAGGTTATTCTGTGTAAAATGAATGCCGAGGCACGTCAAATGACCCAACGTATGGGGCGCAAACTGGCAGAGCTGTCGGGTGAGATCTTCCGAGATTCCATGTTGCGAACGTGGCTCGAACAGATTCGGTCGCAGCAGACCCCAGGCTGTTATCCGGTGGCGCAGGCCTTGGTGTATGCCCGTTGTGGCATCAGTGAGACGGCGCTCTTCTGTGCCCATCAGTATGGGGTGATGAGTATGGTGCTCAGTGCGGCCTTGCGTTGTGTGCGGGTTTCGCATTACGACACCCAGCGCATCTTGTTCCGACTGAGCGAGCAGATGCAGGATCTCTACGATGAGGCGCGACAGATGTCTCTGGATGATATGTATACCTTTGTTCCTCAGGTCGATATTCTTGCTTCGCTGCATGAGAAAGGGACACAGCGTATGTTTATGAATTAAGTAATCCCAACGAATTATTGAACCTTTGAGTCACGGCATATTCCTGATAGACCGATAGGTTTATGGCCAACAAAGAGCACGCTGTGCTTGAAAACCCTAAGGAGCACCGTGTGCTCCAAAAACCGAATAAAACTATGAGTACTTGTAGAATTGGAGTGGGAGGCCCTGTGGGCTCCGGAAAAACAGCCCTCATTGAGGCGATTACCCCTTATTTGCTTCGCATGGGATTGAAGGTGTTGATTATCACCAACGATGTGGTGACCACCGAAGATGCCAAACACGTGCGTCGTATGTTGAAAGGCATCTTGGTGGAGGAGCGCATCATCGGTGTCGAAACCGGAGCGTGTCCGCATACGGCGGTACGCGAGGATCCCTCCATGAATATTGCAGCGGTCGAGGAGATGGAGGCGAAGTTTCCGGATACGGATGTAGTGCTGATCGAGTCGGGGGGCGACAATCTGACCTTGACCTTCAGTCCGGCATTGGTCGACTTCTTCATCTATGTCATCGACGTGGCGGCCGGCGATAAGATTCCGCGCAAGGATGGCCCCGGCATTTCACAGTCCGATATTTTGGTCATCAACAAGACCGATCTGGCTCCCTATGTGAAGGCCAGTCTGGAGGTGATGCGTCACGATTCGGAGTTGATGCGGCCGGGGAAGCCGTTTGTCTTCACCAACTGCATGACCGGAGAGGGCATCACCGAACTGGTGCAGTGGATTGCACAGATGGCCTTGTTCGATGTCATCAAAGAGAAAGAGATCGTAGTACCCGAATAACCTCAGACGATGATGAATGTTTCTACGGCACGGGAGGTTCTTCCCTATATGGAAGACCCCAAGGCGATGCCTGTGGGGGTGCCGGGCAAAAAGGGTTATCTCTATCTGGGTTTTGAATTGGAGCCTTCGGGACGGTCGATTTTGCGCGATCTGGATCGTCGAGCTCCGCTGATTGTGCAGCAGGCACTCTATTTCGACGAGCAGATGCCGCAGATGCCGTGTGTCTATATCCTCTCGTCGGGAGGCCCCAATGTGGACGGCGACCGTTATGAACAACACTTTCGGATGCGTCGAGGCTCTTTTGCCTTTATTTCGACGGGAGCGGCCACAAAATTGGCCGAGATGCGCTACAACCATTCGGCCATGATGCAGCACTTCGACCTGGAGGAGGAGAGCTATCTGGAGTATCTTCCTGAGCCGACGATCCCCTGTCGGCATACGCGTTTTCTCTCCGATACGACGATTCGCATTGCGCCGTCGGCTACGCTCTTCTATGCCGAGATTTTTCTGGGCGGGCGGAAGTATTACGGACAGGGCGAACGCTTTGCCTACGACCTGCTCTCGATTTGTAGTCGGGGTGAACGTCCCGATGGGCAACCCTTATTTCGTGAGAAGTTTGTGGTGCGACCCGCGCTGCATTCGCCGGCGGTGTTGGGTGCGATGGATGATTATGATATCTTTGCCAATGTGTTGGTGTTGACTCCGCCGGAACATATCGAGAAGATCTATGCGGCCACTTCGGCATTTCGTGATGAGACGCAGGGTTTGGCGGCCGGCATCACCCATCTTCCTCATGCGTGCGGATTGCTCTACAAAGTCTTGGGTCGAGAGACCGAGCCGGTGAAGCGGCTGGTGCGGAGCTTCTGTTCGGCAGTGCGCATGGAGGTGAAGGACAAGCCCCTGCCCGAGGAGTTCCCGTGGAGATAGGGCGATCCCTTACCATACGGAGCGAAGATAGCATGATCTTTGATTTGTAAGCCCATCGTGCTATCGGTTGGCAATAACGCGATCCGTATATCCGGCAGATGCCGTGAAAATAGATGAATCATTTCTTACTTAAAATTTACGAGTATGGCACATGTGAATGGTATTAAGTATGAAGACGTCGGCAATATTTTTTCGCTGAACTTCATTAAAGTGATGCTGCGCGGGACGGGGCAGGTAATGTTCCAGAATAGCACCTGGGCAGGATTTTTCATCCTCTGCGGCATCTTTTGGGGAGCCTATGAGGAGGGTCAAGGATTGGTGGCCTGGGGCGCTGTGGTGGGGCTGCTGGTCTCGACGTTGACCGGACACCTCTTGGCACTCCCCAACAAGGATGGCGATCAGGGCTTGTGGGGGTTCAACGGGATTTTGGTCGGATGTGCCTTCATGACCTTTCTGGGCAACACGATTTTTTCTTGGTTGGCTCTGATCTTCTGTTCGGCGATGACCGTATGGGTGCGTGCCGGCTTCAATAATGTGATGGCGCCCTGGAAGGTCAACTCGTTTACCATGCCGTTTGTCTTCACCACATGGCTCTTTCTGTTGAGTGCGCGGGTGATGAAGGGTATGCCTCCCGAATTTATGTCGACGCCCGAGTTGCCGGGGAACTTCTCCTCCGATCTGAGTTTGGCCTTTGGTGATTTGGTGATCTACTGGTTGAAGGGTGTCGCACAGGTCTTCTTGATTAACTCTTGGGTGACTGGAGCCCTCTTTTTGATCGGGTTGACGTTGAGTAATAAATGGGCCGGAATATGGGCTGCGATTGCTTCGGCGGTTGCGCTCTTCATTATTATTGTTTTTCGAGGCCCTGGTTCCGATATTGCCAACGGTCTCTATGGTTTTAGTCCGGTGTTGACCGGTATCGCCTTGGGTATGACCTTCTATAAGGTCAACCGATTGTCGGCCTTGTGGTGTTTGGTGGGTATCATCGCTACGGTTTTTGTGCAGGCAGGGCTGAATGTCTTCTTGACTCCGCTCGGCTTGCCGGCTTTGACTGCGCCGTTCTGTATCACCACGTGGTTGTTCCTGTTGCCGTTGTTTAAGTTTAACGTCAAGAGCGAACGCGAGGTCGACCACTCCAATTGGGATAGGAAGAAGCAGGAGAAAGAGAAAGAGGCTCAAGAAGCGGCCGAAGCAGTCAAATAAAGAGAAAATGATTGTGAACGAAGCACAGTGTGTGATTTATTAGCAATAAATATATTGTATATCAGGCACATACCGTAAATGAAGGAAGGAGTTTAATTATTCTTTGTGATTTAAAAGCGAATACTTATGCATATGTCTGACGCATTGGTGTCTCCGTCCGTTGCTGGGGCGGTGGGCGCACTCTCCGTGGCGCTGTTGGCGGTAGCCGTTCGCCAGGTGAAACGAAATTCGACCGAGCACATTGTGCCGCTTATGGGGGTGATGGGGGCGTTTATCTTTGCCGCACAGATGATTAACTTCACCATTCCCGGAACCGGCTCCAGTGGTCATATTGTGGGGGGCGTCTTGCTCTCCGCGGTTTTGGGGCCTTGGGCGGCATTTGTCACTTTGGTCTCGGTGTTGGTGCTTCAGTGCCTGCTCTTTGCCGATGGGGGATTGATGGCTCTGGGATGCAACGTGCTGAATATGGCAGTTTGTATGTGTCTGATTGCCTATCCGTTGATCTATAAACCACTGATGCGCCGCGAGGCCTCCTTCGGCCGAATTTTGGGCGTGTCTATCCTGACCTGTGTGATCGGACTGGAGTTGGGAGCTGCCGCGGTGACCTTCGAGACCGAGGCTTCGGGGATCACGATGCTTCCGCTTCGTCAATTTTTGGCCTTTATGCTCCCGATTCATCTTTTGATCGGTATCGGAGAGGGGATTGCCACCGCCGGAGTCGTCTATGTGCTTCAACGCTCCAAACCGGAACTTCTGGTCTCGATGCGACAGCCGGACGAGAAGTCCCGAAGCCGCATCGGAAAGGCGCTGGTGATGGTTTCGCTCTTGGCATTGGCGATTGCCGGCTCCTTTAGCTGGATCGCCTCGTCGCAACCCGACGGATTGGAGTGGTCGATCACTCAGTTGATCGGGACCGGGGAGCCTGCGTCCGAACCGACAACCACCAGTCAGGTGGTGGCAACCCAGATTCAGGATACTACGGCTCTGATACCCGATTACAACACCTCTTTTGCCGGTATCGTGGGGAGTGGAGCCTTCCTGTTGGTTGCGTTCGGACTCTCTTATTTGTGGCGTGCGGGACATAAGAAGTCATGAGTCAGAAGCTGCAATATGCCTTGAGAGAATTAGATGCCATGGAGCGAACCGCGCAGATGCCGAGTCCGCTCCATGGCATTGATGCACGTGCAAAGCTGAGTGTGACCCTGCTTTTTCTGTTGGCGCTGCTCTCCATGCCTTTGACGCGACTCTCCGACCTTTTGCTCTTCTTTATCTATCCGATCGTCGGGGCTTCCCGCGGGGGTCTCTCCTATGCACTTTTGATGCGCCGATCGTTGTGGGTGTTGCCCTTCGTGCTGTTGATCGGCATCTTCAATCCGCTCTTGGATCGTCAGCCCGCTTTCCAGATCGGGTCGTGGTGGGTGAGCCAGGGATGGGTGAGTTTTGTCTCCATCGTGTTGCGCGGTCTGCTCTCGGTGCAGGGCGTGTTACTCTTGGTCTATACCACCG
>JAQUZZ010000049.1 GCA_028691095.1 Alistipes sp.
AAAGAGGTTGTGGAGTACGGGTTGGATCATCCGCCACTGGTCGTAGCGGAAGTTGTCGATCAAAAAGAAGGTGGTCTTGGGGTGCTGATCCACCACGGGGAAGACTTTGCGACGCATCAAATTGTGCGACAGAATGGGGGTCTGCTCGTCGGTGGAGGTAAACCAATCAAGGTAGTGATTGCGAATGAACTTGGCAAATTCGTTGTTGGCCTCGTTCTTCTGATAGGAGAGGATCTCGCGCACTCCGGCATCGGTGGAGTCGGTGAGTTCGACCTCCCAGGTGTAGAGTTTCTTGTAGATCTGCACCCAGTCGGCAAAGGTGCGGGCATCGGCAAACGAGGAGGCGATGCGACCGAACTCGCTGCGGTAGTCGGCCGTGGTCTGCTCGGTAACCAGTTGCTGGCTGTGAACGTTTTTCTTGATCGAGAGCAGCACTTGATTGGGATTGACCGGCTTGATAAGGTAATCGGCGATCTTGGAGCCCACGGCTTTGTCCATGATGTTCTCCTCTTCGCTTTTGGTGACCATGATTACCGGTGTGGTGGGACGTAGCTCCTTGATGCGGGGCAAGGTCTCCAGACCGGTGAGTCCCGGCATCATCTCGTCCAGAATGATGAGGTCGAACTGTTTGGCGGCAACCATCTCCAGGGCGTCGTAGCCATTGTTGCTGGTCTCGACGTCATAACCTTTGCCTTTAAGAAACAGAATGTGGGGCTTGAGAAAGTCAATTTCGTCGTCAACCCATAAGATTTTTGCTCCGCTCATAATCCTCCAAATTTATAAACAAAGATAGTTATTTTCCCGAAAGGGCGTTCTATCTATGGGGTAAATGCAAAAAACGCGCTTTTATTGTAGTGTGCAGCGAAAAGAGTTGCCGGGTGGGCCTTGGTCGTGAAAATCAGAGTACAGTGAAAGTTGTCGTTTTAAAAATCGAATTTATCGGCCTCCTGTGATCTGGTGACGATTTTTGGGCTGATTTTTGTGTGAATCGAGAGGAAACAAAATCACAGATAAAGAGTTAGAGAACAAATAAAAGGAAAAAATCCTTCTAAGTATAGCAAAAATAAAAAATTACCGCTATCTTTGCACTCCATTAGATTGTTTCTGAATTGAGTTAAACTAAAATACTTTGGAATTATGACTAAGGCAGACATTGTAAATGAGATTGCCAAAAGCACAGGCGTTGAAAAGGCACAAGTGCAGCAGATCGTTGAGTCGTTCATGGAGAGCATTAAAGACTCGTTGACCTCGGGCAAGAATGTATACTTGAGAGGCTTCGGTAGCTTCATCGTGAAGCAGAGAGCTGAGAAGGTAGCGCGCAATATCTCGAAGAACACAACGATCACGATTCCTGCCCATAACATTCCGGCATTTAAACCGGCTAAGAGTTTCGCAGGGAAAGTGAAAACTAACACCAAATAGTTAACCTTTTAGATTAAACCTAATTATCATGCCAAGCGGTAAGAAGAGAAAAAGACATAAAATGTCTACTCACAAGAGGAAAAAACGTCTGAGAAAAGACAGACATAAAAAAAAGAAATAGGTAGCCATTTTTATGTGTCGCATGTTATAAACCTAAAGACCGAAAGGCTCTTTAGGTTTATTTCTTCATGGAGATGCCTTTTAGGCGGAACCTCTTTGTGTTGCATGATTCGGGAATTTTCCGGATTTTGCGACGACGTGTTGTTCCGGATACATCGTGCGAAGAGCGATAGTTTCAGCAAGATTGTCGACCCGTCGAGCCTCTTTAGGCCTGAAGGATGCAATTTAAGAGGTGAAAATTACGTTCTTTGAGATCTTTCATTGGTACGGCCTGTTTGGGACGTGCGTCTTTTGCGATAGCGTGACGTTTGCAGTGCAGTACCTATATTAAATAAGTAACGTGAGTTCGATGAACAAAGAGCTAATTATCAATGTAACACCCAATGAGATTTCGATCGCCTTGTTCGAAGATAAACAATTAGTAGAACTGAACAAGGAGAAGTGTAAAACGGGATTCTCAGTCGGGGATATCTACCTGGGCAAGGTGAAAAAGATCATGCCCGGACTGAATGCTGCGTTCGTCAATATCGGCCACGAGAAGGATGCGTTTATCCACTATTTGGATTTAGGGCCTCAGTTTACCACCATGCACAAATTGGTGGGATCCTTGGTGGCCAATAAGCGAGTTTCCGATTTCGAGAACCTCAAAATGGAGAAGTTACTGCCCAAAAGCGGGAAGCTCTCCGGGTCGATTGCCAGTGGGCAGGCCATTCTGGTGCAGATTGCCAAAGAGGCCATCTCAACCAAAGGCCCTCGACTGACTGCCGACATCTCGTTGGCAGGACGAAATGTGGTGCTCATCCCCTTCTCCAATAAAGTCTCGATCTCTCAGAAGATTCGTTCCAACGAGGAGCGCAAACGATTGAAAAAAATCGTTTCGGATTGTTTGCCGAAAAACTTTGGCGTCATCCTTCGTACGGCAGCCATGGGGCGTCCGGTGGAGGATATTGAGCAGGATATTCAGTCGTTGGTTCAACGTTGGCATACGGTGCTTGACGGTGTCCGAACCAATCCAATTCCCGCATTGATTCTCAGTGAAGAGAATCGTACCACCACCATTCTGCGCGATCTGCTCAACGGATCGTTCAGCAATATCTATGTCGATGATCCTACGGTGTGCGAAGAGGTGCGCGAGTACATTCGCCAGATTGCACCCGAAAAGGAGAAGATCGTCAAACTCTATAAGGGAAATGTTTCCATTTTCGATAATTTCGACGTCTCGAAGCAGATCATGTCTCTGTTCAGCAAGTATGTATCGCTGAAGAAGGGAGCCTATCTGATTATCGAACACACCGAGGCGTTGCATGTGGTGGATGTCAACAGCGGCAATCGAGCCAAGGTGGATGACGACCAAGAGCAGACCGCGATGGATGTGAATCTGGCGGCTGCAACCGAACTGGCACGACAACTGCGCTTGCGGGATATGGGCGGTATTATTGTGGTCGATTTCATCGACCTGCACAAGAGTGAGAATCGAGCCGCCTTGGTGGAGAAGATGCGGTCGCTGATGGCGACGGATCGCGCAAAACATACGATATTACCCCTTTCAAAATTTGGGTTGATGCAGATCACGCGTCAGCGAGTGCGTCCCGAGACCCACATTGATATGCGGGAGACCTGTCCTGCGTGTCATGGCACGGGGTTAGTGGCTCCGGCCGTGTTGCTGGACGATCAGATCGAGAAGCAGATTGCCTATTTCGTGCGCGAAAAGGGTGCCCAGTGGATCAAACTGCGGGTGAATCCCGTGGTGGCGGCATTCCTTACCAAGGGTTTGTGGTCGTTGCGTTTGCGCTGGATGGTGAAGTATCATTGTTGGTTGCGGGTGGTCAAAAACACCTCGACGGGGATGATCGAAACCCGTTTTTTCAATCGGCATAACGAAGAGTTAGTGTAAAAGTACAGACCGAGAGATCTCGGAAGATCCGATAGGGGAAGGGAGGTCTCACGGGAACAGAAACATCCAGAAAGCGAAACGTCTTGAAGCTATGACGCCACAGGAATTGTTGCAGCGATTTACTTCACAAGAGGCCTACGGAGCGTTCATCAAGGCTTGCCGACCCGCACATACGGTACATCTCGACGGATTGGTGGGCTCTGCCTTGTCGGTGGTGGCCACCTCGGCGGTACGACAATGCAAGGGGGTGCATATCTTGGTGATGGAGGATCGCGATGCAGCCGGATACCTCTATAATGACCTCTTCTCGCTTTTGGGCGAGGAGAGGTTGTTGTTTTTCCCTACGGGGTACAAACGCTCCATCCAGTATGGCCAGGAGGATGCGTCGGGCATCGTGCTGCGAACGCATGTGTTGAACGCCCTCCGTGGCGGAGGCGACTGGGTGGTGTGTACCTATCCCGAGGCCTTGGTGGAGCGTGTGATTGCTCCGCAACAGCTCCGTGAGAGCGTCTTGACGCTGCGGCGTGGCGACTCGATCTCTACGGCAAAGGTGGAGTCGGTGTTGCAGGAACACCACTTCGAGCGGGTCGATTTCGTCTATGAGCCGGGGCAATACTCGGTGCGAGGCGGAATCATCGACGTCTTCTCCTTTTCGACCAATGTACCCTATCGAATCGACTTTTTCGGGGAGGAGATCGACTCGATCCGTCCCTTCGAGGTCTCGACGCAGCTCTCCAACGGGAAGTGTGAGCAGGTGGAGATTGTTCCGAACCTCAAGGAGGTGGGCGAGGCCACGCATCGCATCTCTTTTGCCTCGTTTGTAGGCGAGGCGGTCTATTGGCTTGCCGATCCGGACTATATGTTGCGTCGATTTACGGAGATTCGCACCAAAGTGTTGGAGGATCTCATGGAACCCACGACGTTGGATCACCGGGTGACCGGACGCAAAGGATTTGTCGAAGAGAGCCGTGCTTCGGCGTGGGTGGTGCTCAAGGACAACGCTTCGGAGCGGGTGGCGGAGGCGACCGTTGCGTTTCAGACCGCTCCGCAACCTCAGTTCAACAAGAAGTTTGAGTTGCTGGCCGAAGATATTCGGGCGCATCGAGAGATCGGATACGAAACCTTCTTGTTGACCGAGAACAAGGCTCAGATCGAGCGATTGACCAATGTTTTCAACTCGTTGGGGCAGCGCGTTACCTTCTCCTCGGTGCCGCTGACCCTCCATGCCGGATTCATCGACCACGCCTCACAGGGGTGTTTCTATACCGATCATCAACTTTTTGATCGTTATCATCGTTATCGGATTCGGGGTGAGTTGGATCGCAGCGAGATTCTGACGATTCAGGAGCTCAACTCGTTGGAGGTGGGCGACTATGTGGTGCATATCGACCACGGGGTGGGGCGCTTCGGGGGGTTGGTGCGCACGGTAGAGAACGGCAAGATGCACGAGTCGATCAAATTGGTCTATCGCGACAATGACGTCTTGTTGGTCAGTGTCCATGCGCTGCATCGGATTGCCAAGTACAAAGACAAAGAGAGCGAGCCGCCCAAGATCTACAAACTCGGATCGGGGGCATGGCAACGCATGAAGCTGAATACCAAGAAGGCGGTCAAGGAGATTGCCCGTGAGTTGATAGCCCTCTATGCTCAGCGCAAGGCGAGTGAGGGGTTTGCGTTCTCGCCCGACAGCTACCTGCAACATGAACTGGAGGCTTCATTCATCTATGAAGATACCCCCGACCAGCAGACGGCCACGCAGTGTGTGAAACAAGATATGGAGAGCCGCACCCCGATGGATCGGTTGATTTGTGGGGATGTGGGCTTTGGAAAGACGGAGATTGCCATCCGTGCCGCCTTCAAGGCCGTAACCGACTCGAAACAGGTGGCGGTCTTGGTGCCCACGACCATCTTGGCCTTGCAGCATTACCGCACCTTCAACGACCGACTCAAGGAGTTTCCGGTGCGCATTGAGCATTTGAGTCGAGTGAAGAGTGCCAAGGAGACGCGACAAGTGTTGGACGAGCTGGAAGAGGGCAAGATCGACATCCTGATCGGGACGCATAAGATCCTGGTAAAAGGCATAAAATTCAAAGATTTAGGCCTTCTGATTATTGATGAGGAGCAGAAGTTCGGCGTGGCGGCCAAAGAGAAGTTGCGCCATCTGCGCGTCAATATTGATACGCTGACCATGACGGCCACTCCGATTCCACGGACGCTGCAATTCTCGCTGATGGGCTCTCGCGACCTCTCGGTGATCTCGACACCTCCGCCCAACCGTCAGCCGATTGCCACGGAGAGCCATCTCTTCGACGAGGAGTTGATTCGAGAGGCGATCGAGTATGAACTTGCGCGGGAGGGGCAACTCTACTTCGTTCACAACCGTGTCGACACGATCGAGCAGATCGCGCGGATGATTCGCCGGTTGGTTCCGCGCGCCCGAGTGGCGGTGGGACACGGGCAGATGAACGGCCAGCAGATGGAGAAGTTAATGATGGATTTCATCTACGGAGAGTTTGATATTCTGGTGGCTACCTCCATCATCGAATCGGGAGTGGATGTACCCAATGCCAATACGATCATTATTAATAACGCCCAAAACTTCGGGCTGAGCGATCTGCACCAGTTGCGGGGTCGTGTGGGACGATCCAATCGCAAAGCCTTCTGCTACCTGCTGACGCCTCCCGACGAGATGCTCTCCTCGGATGCACGCCGAAGATTGCGCGCGATTGAGGAGTTCTCGGATCTGGGGGCAGGCTTCAACATCGCGATGCAGGATCTGGATATTCGCGGTGCGGGCAACCTCTTGGGGGGTGAGCAGAGCGGATTCATTGCCGATATAGGCTTTGAAACCTATCAGAAGATTTTGAATGAGGCGATGGCCGAGTTGCACGAGGAGCAGGGCGTTGCACCTCAGGCAGGTCTTGCGGGCGGTGCCGCTACCCCGCAAAAGGGCGCACCAGAGACCGTGACGTCGGTGTACTTGACCGATTGTCAGATTGATACCGATCAGGAGGCGTTGATTCCGGATAGTTACGTCTGCAGCAGTGCCGAGAAGATCCGGCTCTATCGGGAGTTGGATCAGACGACCGATGAGCAGCGACTGTCGCTCTTTGAGCGCAACATGATCGATCGGTTCGGGCCGATTCCCGAGCCGACGCGGCAGTTGTTCGATGTGGTGCGGATGCGGTGGTATTGCATCCGGTTGGGTTTCGAGAAGACGATTGTGAAAAACGGCATTCTGATCCTGAAATTTATCGAAAAGAGCGATTCGGCCTACTATAAAAGTGAACTTTTTGGACGAATTCTGAAAACCGCTACGCTGCCGGGAAGTAAATTTATTTTCAAACAGAACAATAATAAGCTCTCGATTGTAGTTAGAAATATACCCAATATTTCAGCAGCTACGGCGAAGCTCAAAGAGTTGGCTCAGTTGTCCGGATTGACCCTTCCTCCGTCGGGCGAGAGCGCTTCTTAATGCTGTCCGTATGAATTTAGCGATCGACATAGGCAATACGTTGACCAAACTAACCCTCATGGAGCAGGGACACGTGCTGGATTCCTCTCGAAAGGAGGGCGAGCCGATGCCTTGGATTGCGCAGACGCTTGCGACGCATCCTCAGATTGAGGCCGTGGTCTTGGTCTCCTCCTGTGGGGATAAGGCGGAGCTGGAGAGGGAACTTCGACGGCGAGTGAAGCGGTTTTTGCGTTTCGATGCCACGACGCCCGTACCGTTGAAAAATGGATACGAGACCCCCGCAACCTTGGGGCCCGATCGTATGGCCGCAGCGGTGGGTGCTTCGGTGATCTACCCTCGTCAAAATGTGTTGGTGGTCGATTTCGGGACTGCGATTACCTTTGATGTGGTGTCGGCCGCGGGCGTGTTTGTCGGAGGAAATATAGCCCCCGGAGCTGAGTGCCGATTCAAGGCCTTGCACCATTTTACACGCACCTTGCCGTTGTGTGAGCTGCCGGAGAGTTTGCCGCAGCAACGCATGGGAACCGATACGCTGACCGCCATTCAGAATGGAGTGGTACAAGGGATTATTTATGAAATCGAGGGCTACCGCCGTGATGTGGAGTCGAGGTATCCCGATTTGCAGGTTATTTTTACAGGGGGAGATAGTTATTTCTTTGCCAAACAACTAAAAAATACGATATTTGCAACTTATGACCTGGTCGCTTTGGGTCTGAATCGAATCTTAGAATATAATGCAGAATAATAGACCTTTTCTACGTTGGATCTTGGGGGTGGCGATGACGCTTCCGATGGCGGTTTTTGCGCAACAAAGCAGTAGTCTGAACACCTTCTCTCCTTACACCTTCTACGGTATTGGTGATTTTGCAACGCCAGGGCCCAGCTATATTCGCTCGATGGGAGGCGCCGGAATAGGTTTCCGCAATGCGCTGAAGATAAATAATATGAACCCGGCTTCATACAGCATTCTTCGGCAAAAAACCTTCTTGTTCAACGTGGAGATGGAGGGAAGCAGTGTCTATTCCAAAAATTCGGCAATGAAAACCAGCCACAACTCCATCAATGTGCGCGACATCTCGTTGGCCTTTCCTTTGGCACGCGGATGGGGCTTGGGAGTCAGTGTGACGCCCTTGAGCAGCGTGGGTTACCAAGTGGATATGTGGGATACCGATCCCAAATTTGTGGGCAATGATATGAAGGTGACCTACAACTACAACGGAGAGGGTAGCATTTCCCAAGTCAAAGTAGGAATGGGTTTGCAGTTGACCAAACGCCTCTCGT
>JAQUZZ010000050.1 GCA_028691095.1 Alistipes sp.
TGTGCTCTTCCGATCTTATCCGCAAATGGACGTTCATCTGCATCAATAATCCGGAGCGTACGCCCAGCATGCTCCCAAGAGAGCGCGGAGGCAAATTCCACCCCAGAAATTGTCTCCGCGCCCTCTCTTTTTTTTGAAGGTCAGAGAAGCGCAATCCGAATAAATTGCTTATATTTGTTCAGGAGCTGGGAGTCTCTCTGCCACAATCATTTTTCGTCCCTCAGGCCGTTGCAGGGGCAAAGAAGAGCGGTGTAGAGGAGTGGAACTCCTTCGCTCAAATTAGCATGCTTTTGCGTCCGTCGCTTGCCGAACCAAGCTAACAACCAACCGTCTTACTCAACCCATCGAACCCTTATGAAACATTATCTTCTCCTCGTGGCACTCACCCTGTTGCTGCAACCCTCCGCAATGTGGGGTAAATCTCCCAAATCGCTCAAGCCGATCAAAGGTCACATTGCCGTGCTCTCCTTTGACGATGCCACCGTCGGTCAACGCACCATCGTGGCTCCCCTATTGAAAAAATATAAATTCGGAGCTACCTTCTATGTCTGCGAATTTGGCGGAGAGGCCGAGTTTGGCGACAAAACGAAATATATGACTTGGGAGCAGATCAAAGAGCTGAACGACATGGGGTTTGAGATCGGAAACCACAGTCGCAGCCACGGCTCCATGGATCAACAAACGCCGGAGCAGGTCGAGGCCGAAACCCTCTACATTGAGGAACAATGTGCCAAATACGGGATTCCGCGTCCCGTCACCTACGCCTACCCCGGGTATGGCAACACCCCCGAGGGCAAAGAGATTCTCCGCAAACGAGGCTACCAGTTGGCGCGACACGGAGGCGACAGACCCTATGTGCAACACACCACCGACAAAATGATGGTGCCCAGCTACGACCTCAAAGACGAGAGCTTTGAGCACCCCGAACGCATCGAACAACTTTTGGATGGAACCCGCGACGGCGAGGTGATCGTCTTATGCCTGCACGGTGTTCCCGACTTAGCGCACGACTTTGTGAGCACTTCACCCAAGAACTTCGAGTCGTTGCTCAAGATGCTGAAGAATCGAAAATATAAGGTGATCTCCATGCGCGACCTCTTGCAGTATGACCTTTAACGTGAGATCCGCGAATCGAGGCTTCGATTCTCAAAATGCGACGTTGACCCTTCGATCCTCAAAACGCACGTAAAGGCTTTTGTAAAAGTCCTCTGTAATTCGACAGCCTCGTCACATGATAAAAACCAACGCGGGGTGCAACTTCTAAGAGTTGCACCCCGCGTTGGTTTTGTACAATTTCCATCGTCCGAAGCACCGTGCGATTCTACCGCCACGGCGACGACGAGATTTCCCGCATGAATCTACCAGCCCAACAGATAGGCAAAGATCAGCGGAGCCACGATCGTAGCATCCGACTCCACGATGAATTTCGGGGTGTCGGGAGCTAATTTACCCCAAGTAATCTTCTCGTTGGGCACTGCACCGGAGTAGGATCCATAGGAGGTGGTAGAGTCCGAAATCTGGCAGAAGTAGGCCCAGAACGGTACATCTTCCCACTCCAGATCCTGATACATCATCGGCACCACGCAGATCGGGAAGTCGCCCGAAATGCCACCTCCGATCTGGAAGAATCCCACGCCCGTGGAGCTGTTCGCACGATACCATTCGGTCAGGAAGATCATCGTTTCGATGCCGCCCTTCACCGTCGAGGCCTTCAGTTCGCCCTTGATGACATACGAAGTGAAGATATTACCCATCGTACTATCCTCCCAGCCGGGGACAATAATCGGAATGTTCTTCTCGCAGGCCGCCAACATCCAGCTATCCTTGGGATCAATCTCATAATATTGTTTCAGCACCCCGCTACGCAGCAGTTGGTACATGAACTCATAGGGCAAGTAACGCTCTCCGTTTTGGTCGGCTCTCTTCCAGATCTGAAAGATATGCTTTTGCAGACGACGGAAAGCCTCCTCCTCGGGGATACAGGTGTCGGTCACCCGGTTCATGTGGCTGTTGAGTAACGCCTGCTCGTCCAACGGGGTCAGATCGCGATAGTGGGGAACGCGTTTATAGTGAGAGTGAGCCACCAGATTCATAATATCCTCCTCCAGATTGGCTCCGGTACAGGTGATGATCTGCACCTTATCCTGACGAATCATCTCGGCAAGCGACAATCCCAATTCGGCGGTACTCATCGCTCCACCCAAGGTGATCATCATCTTTCCACCCCGCTGAAGATGGGCTTCATACCCCTTCGCGGCATCCATCATTGCTGCCGCATTGAAGTGACGGTAGTGATGGCTGATAAATTGTGAAATAGGTCCTTTTTCCATTTTTGAATAATAAGGTTAACGACGAACAAAGGTAGAAATTTCCATGAATTTGATCCCGCCCTGCACATAAAAAACCACCTAAATCGCTTTAGGCGGTTTTTATGGGGTACTATCTTCCAAAACCCGAAGTGCAGAGGCTTCCGTTCCCGTACGCCATACGTCCTCCAGAGAGATCCGTGCAGAAAATTTTTCTCGCAGCATTCACTCCCGACGGCCGACGAATGCTTAGACCGTCATAATTTCGGCCTCCTTTGCGGCAAAGGCCTCGTCGATCTTCTTGGAGTATTTATCGGTCAATTTCTGAGCGCGCTCCTCGCCATCTTTCGAGACATCCTCTGGCATTCCCTCTTTGATGGCTTTTTTGAAGGTGTCCACTGCATCGCGACGCGCATTTCGCAGGCTCACGCGTGCCACCTCAGACTCTGCTTTGATCTGTTTGACCAACTCCTTGCGACGCTCCTCGGTCAAAGGCGGAATGTTGAGTCGGATCTGCTCCCCGTTGTTAGAGGGGGTAAGACCGATGTTGGCCACCAAAATCGCCTTCTCGATCGCTGGAATCAGCTTCTTCTCCCAAGGCTGCAACAACACGGTGCGCGCATCGGGCACGGTCACACTGGCCACCTGCGAGATGGGGGTCGGCGTGCCGTAGTAGTCCACCACAATCCCGTTCAACAAGGAGGGTGTAGCTTTGCCGGCTCGCACCGATGCAAACGCATCTTCCAAATGCAACATGGCTTTATCCATCTTTTCCCGCGCTATGGCCAGGATTTCGTCTGTCTCTATCATAAAAGAAATTTTTGAAGTACGTTGTATGTTTTAAGCACACCGTGCTATTTTAGGGGCAATAAGCACCTCAGTATATCAAGCATATACCGTGAGACGGAAGGGTACAATCACGCTTTGGAGTTCCTTCATACCGTTATGCCGTCAGAAGCGGTAAATTCGATCGGTTTTTCGAGGATTTCGATCAAACCACCCAACCAAATTTAGGCAATCCCCTCCCATTATGAAAACGAAAGCGAAGGAGGATTTCACCCTCTCCCGCTCGCTCTATTCATTGCTCACCACGGTTCCGATGGGTTCTCCGGCAATCACTTTTGCCAAGTTGCCTTGAATATCCATATTGAAGACCACGATCGGCAGATGATTCTCTTTACACATGGTGAAGGCCGTGAGATCCATCACCTTGAGGCGACGCTGGTAGACTTCGTCGAAAGTAATGGTGTCGAACTTCGTGGCGGTGGGATCCTTCTCCGGATCGGCCGTATAGATGCCCGAAACCCGAGTGCCTTTGAGCAAGACCTGCGCCTCGATCTCGACGCCACGGAGTGCA
Source organism: Alistipes sp. (assembly GCA_028691095.1). Classification (GTDB taxonomy): domain Bacteria; phylum Bacteroidota; class Bacteroidia; order Bacteroidales; family Rikenellaceae; genus Alistipes_A. The sequence goes on from JAQUZZ010000050.1 coordinate 3,664, forward strand.
GCGGCCGTGTCGGTCGTAAAGTAGGGATTCCCCGTTCCTCCGGCAATGATGACCACATAACCCGCGGCCATCAGCTCCAGGGCTTTGGTTTTGGAGTATAGCTCCCCGACGGGCTCCATGCGAATCGAGGTGAGCACCTTGGTTTGGGTTCCGGCACTCTCCAGTGCTCCTTGCAGCGCAAGTGAATTGATCACGGTAGCCAGCATCCCCATCTGGTCGCCTTTCACGCGGTCGAATCCATGATTGACGCCACTCAGACCGCGGAAAATATTGCCTCCGCCAATGACGATACCGATCTGTACACCCTCTTGGGCGACAGCGCAAATTTGAGCGGCATATTGATTCAGTACCTCGGTTGAGATCCCGTAGTGCCGCGCTCCCATCAGTGACTCACCACTGAGTTTGAGAAGTATACGTTTATAGATTGCCATAATGATGAATATTGCTTAAGTTTCGACGATTGGGACTCGACCTTCGGGGGCGAAATCTTGTGCGTCTGAAAATAGGGAATAATCGGAATAACAAAGGGTGACGTTCGACAACGCGCTATCGCTTCTCCATGAGCTGCATCAACTCATCGAGCTTCGGGGTCAGGATGATCTCTGTCCGTCGATTTTTGGCACGCGCCTCCGGCGTTTTATTGGGGTCGATGGGTAGCGACTCACCGCGACCGGCGGCAATGATGCGACTTGCAGCAATGCCCTTATTCTCCAAGAGCAGACGCACAACCGTCGTAGCCCGCTTTGCACTCAGATCGAGGTTATCCTTGAGTTGTCCGTTGGAACGATAGGGTACATCGTCCGTATGACCCTCGACCATCACGTTGATGTCGTTGTTCTGAGCCAACACGGTAGCCAAACCGCGCACGGCCTCGGCACCATTGGGGTCGATCTCGAAACTTCCCGAACGGAACAATAATTTATCATCCATCGAGACGTAGACATTGCCGTTCCGAATCGAAATGGAGAGACCCTTGCCCTCGAAGCCAGTCAGTGCGTCGGTCACCTTGCGACGAATCGCATCAATGGCCTCTTCACGGCTTTTGAGCATCGCCTCCAGTTCGGCAACCCGTTGGGAGCGATCGTTGAGTGCCATCTCTTTATCCTCCAGCTCTCGCAGCATACGCGCCGATTCGGCTGAGCCATCAGCCAGCAGTTGTTTGTATCGTTTCCGACACTCTGCCAACTCATTGGAGAGTCGTGTGGTGTCGGCAATCAGATGAATTTTCTCCTCGGTGAGGCGGTCGTTCAACTTTCCGAGATCTTCGACCCGCTCTTTGGAGGAGGCCAATTCGCCCTCCAACCGCAACGCCTCGGCTTTCATGGAGTTAAATTTCTTATTCGACACGCACGATCCAGCCACAAGGGCGATCAGAAGCAAGGAAAGGATCTTTTTCATCAATTTCGACATTGAAGGTTCGGCATTACACTCCCCACAGGGTATTTGCCACGAAGATACAAAAAAATTAGAATGTGCCAAAATGAAACGACTTTCCGACGAGCTTCTACGTCAAACCACCAAAATCGGAGAGCACGCCGTGTGGGGAATACTTCTTCTGTGGTTTAACACTCCACTCCAAACGGTTGGCGAAAGGAGTGAGGCTGCGGGGTTTTATTCATTTCCTCAAGGGGAGAAACACAAGTTACGACCAAAAGCGGTCGGAAAAAGCAAAAAACGAAGAAGATTCATCAATTCAAAACCACTTCATAGGCCTGAACTCAAGACAAATTATTACCTTTGCCGTTTAGAAATATTGGGGAGGGCATGGTTCTGCGTTGGGTTGTGAGCGATCCGACCCGCAACAGGAGGCAATGCACTCTGTTTTTTCATGTATCATGACCGAAACAAACTATACATATCTCTACCGGATCGACACGCCAGAACAACTGCGGGAGCCCTCCATTGAGCAACTGCGGGTGTACTGCGACGAATTACGGCAATTCATCATCGCACAACTCTCCTCCAATCCGGGACACTTGGGTTCAAGCCTTGGGGTCGTGGAGCTCACCGCAGCCTTGCACTATGTCTTCAATACCCCCCATGACCAACTGATCTGGGATGTAGGGCACCAAGCCTATGCACATAAGATCATCACCGGACGGCGCGATCGTTTCTGCACCAATCGCAAACTGGGCGGATTGAGCGGATTCCCATCCCGCAGCGAGAGTCCTTACGACGCTTTCGGAGTGGGACATGCCTCCACCTCGATCTCCGCAGCCTTGGGCATCGCCACGGCGGCCGCACTACAAGGCGATCCGCGACACGTGGTGGCGGTTATTGGGGACGGAGCCCTGAGCGGAGGGCTGTCGTTTGAAGGACTGAACAATGCCGGAGCGGCTAACACCGACCTATTGGTAATCCTCAACGACAACCGCATGGCCATTGATCCGAATGTCGGGGCGTTGAAGGAGTATCTGCTGAGCATCTCCACCTCCCGACGTTACAATCTTTTCAAGAATCACGCTTGGAGTCGGATGGAGCGGATGCCACGGTTGCGACACCTGATCCAAAAGTGGGGAAACGCCCTCAAACAAGGATTCTTGCAACAGAGCAACCTCTTCGAGAGCCTTCATTTTCGCTATTTTGGGCCGGTCGATGGGCACGATATTGAGCAGCTCACCCGCGTATTGCAGGATCTGCGCCAGATCAAAGGCCCGAAACTTCTGCACGTGCTCACGGTCAAAGGAAAGGGGTATCAACCTGCCGAGAAAAATCAGATGCTGTGGCACGCCCCCGGTCTCTTCAATCCCGAAACCGGAGAACGCCTCACCCATGCCGATTCCGCTACGCAACCCCCGCTCTTTCAGACCGTCTTCGGGGAGACCCTGCTCGAACTGGCTCAACAGAATCCACGCATCGTGGGCATCACACCGGCCATGCCCTCGGGGTGCTCCCTCGACCGCATGATGGCCGCTATGCCCGAACGCTGCTTCGACGTGGGAATTGCCGAAGAGCACGCCGTCACCTTCTCAGCCGGATTGGCTGCGGCAGGGATGCTTCCCTTCTGCAACATCTACTCCTCTTTTATGCAACGCGCCTACGACCAGGTGATTCACGACGTAGCCCTACAAAAGCTCAATGTGGTGCTCTGTTTGGATCGTGCAGGCATCGTCGGCCCCGACGGGGCTACGCACCAAGGAGCCTTCGATATTGCCTATATGCGTTCCATCCCCGACCTGATTGTCTCCGCCCCGATGGATGAAATCGAGTTGCGGAATCTCATGTACACCGCCTCGTTGGGTCGAGGGCCCTTCTCCATTCGTTATCCGCGGGGAACGGGCAGCCTTGTGGCATGGCGGCAACCCTTCACGGAGCTCCCGATCGGCAAAGGCCGTTGGCTGCGTCGTGAGGGCGAGATGATCGTGCTCTCGCTGGGAGTCACCGGCACCTGGGCAGCCCAAGCCATCGCCCAAATTGAAAGCCACGGAGGCTCGGTGGCTCATTTCGACCTTCGCTATGCCAAGCCCTTGGACGAGGAGGCACTCACAGCGATCGGCGCGCGTTTTTCGCACGTTCTGGTCGTGGAGGAGGGCACCCTTTGCGGAGGGGTTGGGTCGGCCGTACTGGAGTTTTTCAGTGCCCACCATTTCACCCCGCAGCTCGAACGGATCGGCATTCCGGATCAATTCATTCCACACGGCACACAGAGCGAACTACGACATTTGTACGGTTTCGATACCGAGGCCATCTACACGGCTCTGTTGCGATGGGCCAAGGAGCTCCATCCCGAAAGATTTCAGACGGAGGAGGCTGTGGCTTCAAAGAATCGCTCCTGAGAGAAACAAGGTCTCCCCACACCCTTACAAACCCTTACTTAGCAAACAATCATTCTAAAATAGATCACCGTCATGGAGTATAATTTCACAGAGATCGAACGCAAGTGGCAACAACGATGGCAGGAGCGCAAAACCTACCACGTGGAGGTGGATGCCTCTCGTCCGAAATTCTATGTTTTGGATATGTTCCCCTACCCTTCGGGAGCGGGTTTGCACGTCGGACACCCCCTGGGATACATTGCTTCCGATATTTACGCCCGCTATAAACGGCTCAAAGGATTCAATGTACTGCATCCGATGGGTTATGACGCCTTCGGTCTTCCGGCCGAACAATATGCCATTCAGACCGGACAGCATCCGGCCGTCACCACCGAGAACAACATTCGTCGCTATCGGGAACAGCTCGACAAGATCGGTTTCTGTTTTGACTGGGATCGGGAGGTGCGCACCTGCGATCCGGAATACTATCACTGGACGCAATGGGCTTTTCTGAAGATGTTCGCCCACTACTACGACCAGGATCAGAACAAAGCCCTCTCCATCGAGACCCTGAAAGAGCGGTTTGCCCGTCAGGGAACCGAAGGGTTGCATGCGGCCTGCACCACCCCGATGTGTTTCACCGCCGCCGAATGGAACGCCCTGAGCGAGAGCGAGCAAGAG
>JAQUZZ010000051.1 GCA_028691095.1 Alistipes sp.
CCATATAGAGGGATTTGCGGGATGCCGAACCTTTAAAACTGGATTGGCGTACAAATTCACCGGTCAACATTCCTAACATTGCGGTGACGATTGCCGGCAGGGTGCTCAATAGGCCCTCGGGATCGAAGGTGCCATAGCAGAGGGTGCCGGGGAGCAACATTCGGTCGATGTAGCCTACCAGATTTTCCTCACCGAAGGGCATCTGGGCGGCCTCGGGCATATCGGGGGCACTGACAAGACGGAGCAACAACCAATACCCAACCAAGATCAGCAGGGCAATTCCGCTCCGCACGCGCCATCCGCAATGCACAAACAAGAGCGCGGCGAACATCCATGCCAAACCGATGCGACCTAAAACGCTCATGTAGCGCAGATCGTGAAAATTCAGGCTCAGCAGGCCGTTGTAGATCAATCCCAATCCAAACAGGGTGAGACCTCGGGTGATAATCTTACGGTGAATCGCACCGCATGAGGCTCCGTTTTGTAATTGCTTGGCGTGGGAGTAGGGGAAGGAGATGCCGGCAATAAAGAGAAAGAGCGGGAAGATGGTGTCGTGTTGGGTCAGGCCGTTCCAGTCGACGTGTTCCATGCCTTGGCGAATCCAGTCGGAGAAGCCGTTGGGTGAGAGGGCGCACAGCGCCACAATCAGACCCGATACACCCATGATAAACATCATGTCGAAACCGCGGAGCGTGTCGAGCGATTCCAAGCGTTGGGGTTTTGGGGATTGGTTCATACAGAGAGTGTGGGTGGATTTTAGGGGTTTGGGCAGATCTATTGAGGTTTCGATTTTCGGTTGAGATAGACCTTCGATTCGCTTTGATTCAGAAGTCGTTGAATATTTTTTCGATGAGTGTATAAAAGCAGCAGTGCAATCAGAATGCTGAAGATTACCAGCGACCAAGAGCGTTCGCCGAACACCCCAATCACCAAGATGGGGAATGCAACCCCTGCACTCATGGAGCCCAGAGAGACGTAGTGGGTGAAACCGAAAATCAGCGCAAAAATCACCAGACACAGCAGAACGGCCAGCGGGTAGACCCCCAGTGCCGCACCGGCCAGCGTGGCGACCCCTTTGCCTCCGCGGAATCCGGCAAAGATCGGGAGGATATGGCCGATGACCGCAGCGGCCACCAAGGCAATCTTGAGATTGAAAATTGCATTGCTTCCGGCCGGATAATCGGTCAGGTAGGCCAACATGACGGCAAGGAAGCCCTTGAGAATGTCCATGCTGAAGACCGGTAGGGCAGCGCGAGGCCCCAGTACCCGCAGGGTGTTGGTTGCGCCGGCGTTGTGGCTGCCGTGTTCGCGAACATCAATACCATAAAATTTACGTCCGATCCAGACGGCACTCGGAATGGATCCTAAAAGATAGGCAACAAGAAGAAGGACAAAGTTTAATACCATAATGATCGGTTCGATATGCGACTTCAAGCGTGTGCCTCGAAGCAGCGTTATACAATCCATTTTATACAAAGTTACAGAAAGATTGTGGAAGGGAAAAATAGAGCTGATTTTTTAACGTAAATCAATTAGAGTGTTGTTTTCTTAAATTATAGTTAAATTTTAGAGTCTCCACTCTGGCGTTCTGTCCCTCTCTAAGGAGGGTTTCCAAGTCGCAAAGGCTCCATGCTGGGAGCGCGAATAGGACGGGGTGGAGGTGCGGGGGTGCGAGATTCGGAGAAAAAGACGGGTTAGGTTTGTCGATTTGTCGTAGAGTCGTTACTTTTGTTTGCAAATACACTTTTTTATGAATTTTAATTCAGAAACTTTACGCGGGTTGCGCCCCTTGGCGGGGACGGGTCGCCAGCTCTATATCGAGACCTATGGCTGTCAGATGAATGCAAACGATAGCGAGGTGGTGCTTTCGATTCTTCAGCAAGAGGGATACCGCTATACGGAGCAACTTGCTCAGGCGGATGTGATCTTGGTGAACACCTGCTCGGTGCGCGACAATGCCGAACAGCGCGTGCTCGGTCGGATTCATGAGTTCAAACCCCACAAACAGCGCAAGCCCGCCCTGCTGATCGGCATCATCGGCTGCATGGCTGAACGCCTCAAAGAGGAGTTGGTGGCGCGTGAACCCTTGGTTGACCTTGTGGCTGGCCCCGACGCCTACCGCGACCTTCCCCGTTTGTTGCAAGAGGCGTCTGCGGGCGATCGTGCGGTGAACGTGCTGCTCTCCCGTGAAGAGACCTATGCGGAGATTGCTCCGGTGCGACTGGATAAGAACGGCGTAAGTGGCTTTATCTCCATCATGCGAGGGTGCAACAATATGTGCGCCTATTGTGTCGTGCCCTACACCCGAGGAACCGAACGGAGTCGCGACCCGCAATCGATCCTTGCCGAGTCTCAGAGCCTCTTCGAGGCCGGATACCGCGAGGTGACGCTGTTGGGACAGAATGTTAACTCCTATCGCTGGCATGCCGCAGCGTCGGAGGTCGACTTTCCGACTTTGCTCGCCCGTGTTGCCGAGATCTCACCCCTCTTGCGGGTGCGCTTCTCGACCTCCCATCCCAAGGACTTGAACGACGAGGTGTTGCATACGATGGCACGCTACCCGAACCTCTGTCGTGCCATTCACCTGCCAGCACAGTCGGGAAGCACACGAATGCTGGAGTTGATGAATCGAAAATATACCCGGGAGTGGTATCTCAATCGCATTGCCGCTATTCGGCGCATCTTGCCCGATTGTGCCCTCTCGACCGACCTGATTACCGGATTCTGCACCGAGACACCGGAGGATCATCAACAAACGCTCTCGCTGATGCGGGAGGTGGGGTATGAGTTTGCCTTCATGTTCAAGTATTCGGAGCGTCCCCACACCAAGGCCGCGCGACACTTTGCGGACGACGTGCCGGAGCGTGTGAAGACGGAACGTCTCTCGGAAATTATCAATTTGCAGAATGAGTTGTCGTTGCAGAGCAACCGTCGGGATGTGGGACGAAAATTTGAGGTGTTGATCGAGGGCGTCTCCAAACGGAGAGAGGATCAACTCTTCGGTCGCACTTCTCAGAATAAGGTGGTGGTGTTCGACCGGAACGACCATCATGCGGGAGAGTATGTGACCGTAGAGATCACCGATTGCAGCTCTGCCACGCTGATGGGGCAGGTGATTGGGTCGTAGCGAGGTGCGGCGTGACGGATGATTGCCGTCGTGCGCTGCGACGATATGGCACGGGGTTACCAAATCCAAAAACAGCCCGCAAACTCGAATAAAGTTTGCGGGCTGTGCTTTGGGAGGAAGACGGTCGGGTTGTGCAGGCTTAATCCATCTTCAAGACTGCCAAGAAGGCCTCTTGCGGAACCTCTACATTGCCCACCTGACGCATCCGTTTCTTTCCTTTCTTCTGTTTTTCGAGCAGCTTGCGTTTTCGGCTAATATCACCTCCGTAACACTTGGCGGTCACATCCTTACGCACCGCCTTCACTGTTTCGCGGGCGATGATTTTTGCACCGATAGCCGCTTGGATGGCAATATCGAACTGCTGACGAGGAATCAACTCCTTGAGCTTCTCGCACATCTTGCGACCGAAGTCGTAGGCGTGGTCGACGTAGGTCAACGAGGAGAGGGCATCGACCGGTTCGCCATTGAGCAGAATGTCGAGTTTGGCCAATTTGCTGGGTTTGTATCCGGTCTGGTGATAGTCAAATGAGGCATAGCCGCGGGAGATGCTCTTGAGCTTGTCGTAGAAATCAAAGACGATCTCGGCCAAAGGCATATCGAAATTCACCTCCACGCGATCCTGGGTGATGAAGTTCTGGTTGAGGAGTGTACCCCGCTTGTCGATGCAGAGTTTGATGACGCTGCCCAAAAACTCCACCTTGGTGATGATCTGTGCTAAGATATAGGGCTCTTCGATCGAGTCGATGAGTGTCGGTTCGGGGAGTCCCGAAGGGTTATGCACCGCCACGGTATCGCCCTTGCTGGTGTGTACCAGATAGGAGACGTTGGGCACGGTGGTAATCACATCCATGTTGAACTCTCGGTAGAGGCGTTCCTGAATGATCTCCATGTGCAGAAGTCCCAGAAATCCGCAACGGAAACCAAAACCCAAGGCCAAGGAGGATTCGGGTTCGTAGGTGAGCGAAGCATCGTTGAGGTTGAGTTTCTCCAGTGAGGTACGCAACTCCTCGTATTGATCGCTCTCCACGGGATAGAGTCCGGCAAAGACCATCGGCTTGACATCCTCAAAACCGGCAATCGCTTGGGTGCAGGGTTTGGAGATGGAGGTGATCGTATCACCCACCTTGACGTCGGCAGAGGTCTTGATGCCTGAGATGATATATCCCACGTCGCCCGTGCGCATCTGCGCGCGTGGTACCATCTTCATCTTCAGCACCCCGATCTCGTCGGCCGCATATTCGCTCCCCGTGTTGAAGAGTTTGACGGGCTCGCCTTTGCGGAGCGTGCCATTGAAGATGCGGAAGTAGGCGATGATTCCCCGAAACGGATTGAACACCGAGTCGAAAATCAGAGCCTGCAACGGGGCGTTCTCGTCCCCCTTTGGTGCGGGAATCCGCTCGATAATGGCCTGAAGAATCGCCTCGACCCCCACGCCGGTTTTGCCCGATGAGGCAAGGATGTCTTCGGGTTTGCAACCCAGCAGATCGACGATCTGGTCTTTGACCTCATCGACCATCGCCGACTCCATGTCGATCTTGTTGAGCACCGGAATGATCTCCAGATCGTGCTCCAATGCAAGATAGAGGTTGGAGATGGTCTGAGCCTGAATCCCTTGGGTTGCATCGACCACCAGCAGCGCACCTTCGCACGAGGCAATGGCCCGAGAGACCTCATAGGAGAAGTCCACATGACCCGGGGTATCAATCAAGTTGAGGATATATTTTTCGTCGTGACAGAAATATTCCATCTGGATGGCGTGGCTCTTGATGGTGATTCCTTTCTCTCGTTCCAGATCCATGTCGTCCAACACCTGCGCCTGCAACTCTCGCTCGGAGAGGGTCTTGGTCATCTCGATCAGACGGTCGGCCAACGTGCTCTTGCCGTGGTCGATGTGGGCGATGATGCAAAAATTTCGGATATTCTTCATACAAACTTTTTAAACCATCGCAAAGTTAACTATTTTTGCGATTCTTGAAAGATCTCCTCTAAAATTAGTGTCGTATGGCCTTTGCTCAAATTGTGAGCCGTTACGCTTCGTTGGTGAAATTCAGCCACACCCTCTTTGCCTTGCCTTTTGCCTTGATCGGGTACACGTATGCGCTCTGCTTTACCGATGCAACATTCTCGGTGTTACTACTCATTAAGGTGCTGGCTGCCATGGTGCTGGCGCGCAATACGGCCATGGGATTCAATCGGTATGCCGACCGCAAAATTGATGCGCTCAATCCGCGAACCCGCACCCGCGAGATTCCCTCAGGGGTCATCACGCCACAGCGCGCCCTGCTCTTTGTGATGGTCAATGCCGTGGGATTCATGCTCGTCGCGCTGTGGATCAACCTCTTGGCCTTTATCCTCTCACCCGTGGCGCTGATTGTGCTACTGGGATACAGCCTCACCAAGCGTTTCACGGCGTGGTGTCATGTGGTGTTGGGGTTGGCGTTGGGGATTGCACCCGTGGGGGCTTATATTGCCGTGACGGGGGGCATTGCGTTGTTTCCTGTGCTGTTGACCGGACTGGTATTGACTTGGTGCAGTGGGTTCGACATCATCTATGCGTTACAGGATATTGCGTTTGATCGCAGCCAAGCGTTGCACTCGGTGCCCGCACGCTTTGGAGTGCGCGGAGGATTGGTCGTCAGCATGCTTCTGCACCTCTTGACGCTCTATGCCGTTGTGGTGGCTGGACTCTACTACGGGGGCGGGGTGCTCTACTGGATTGGTGCGGCAATTTTTATCGGACTGTTGATTTTTCAGCACGTCATCGTGACTCCGCACAATCTCTCGAAAATCGGATTGGCCTTCGGCACAACCAACGGTGTGGCCAGTGTGATGTATGCCCTCTTTACCATTTTGGATATGGGACTGCGATAGAGCCCCGCTGCAAATCGGTCTGTGGAGTTGGTTTGAGCGCGGTGCACACCAGGACGACACCCTAAAGGGGCTCGGTGTAGCGTGCAGCCAAGAACACAACCCCATGGGATTGTGCGCGCTATTGAGTCGGTAATTCGACCCAGAAGCAACTTCCTTTACCCACTTCCGACTCCACCCCACACGTGCCTCCGGCGGCTTCGGTGATGCTCTTGACGATGGACAATCCCAAGCCGTACCCCTCGACCGAGGAGCCTAATTTCTCAAACCGGTTGAAGATCTTCTCCGCATTCTCCGGAGCGATGCCGATACCGGTGTCTTTCACATAGATGCGGACGCGATGGGGTGAGAGTACGCGGTATCCCATGGTAATGGATCCCTGCTGGGTGTACTTGATCGCATTGTTCAATAGATTGTAGAGTACTTGCATCTGTTGAGCCTCATCCTGCAAGAGTTGCGGAGATTCACCCTGCGTCTCATAGCAGAAGGCGACAGAGGTTCCCTTGAGTCTCGACTGGTAGATCGTATAGACGTCTTTCATCAACGTGTCCAAATCAAATTGCGTAAGATGCGCCTTGGAGGCCTCTTGGGTCTGCGGTTTGCTCAGGATCTCATTGATGATGGATTGCAGTAGCTCGGTATTGGTGTTGACCAAATGCAGAAAATTCTCCCGTTCCGCCTCTGATAGCTGCATCTGGGAGTCGTTGAGCAGGTTGGTAAATCCCACGATGGCATTGAGCAGGGTTCGGATCTCATGACGCAAGTTGGCCATCTTAAGGGTCTGATTCTTGGTGGCCTGATCCATGTCGGCAAATTTCTGCAACAACAATTGATTGATGCTCGGGACACAGGAGAGGTCGAGTGAGGTGCCCAACAAGAGAGGCTTAGGATAGTCGTTGAGATGCAGCGGCTCTTTGAAAACCAGAATGATACTGGTGCTTCCCTCTTTGTTGGTGTAGCTCTCTTCGTAGATGCGTCGCTGTCCCTCGTCCAGTACTTTTTGGTCGTGATTGCGTAGGTAGGTGGCATCCTTGGGATCCTTGAATACCTCATAATCGGTCTTCCCGACAACCGGAGCTCCCGATCCTTGGGTCTCGATGAAGGATTGATTGCAATAGATGTATCGAAAATCGTCGGATGGATCTTTGATAAAAATATCAATCGGAACTTTATCGAACACGGTCTCGAAGAGACGCTCTTTTTGGCGCATCCTCTCCAACTCCTGCTCTTGTTGTTGAATTTTGGATTTCAAAAGAACGATTTCGTCTTCTTTCTGTTTGGCTCCCATATTCTTGTGTATTATGTCCTCCTTGCGGTGTCGGGTGAGCCGTAAACGATCGCTCACCATGGCGTAGATCCGTAATCTTCTCCTCCGTACCCGTTATATTCTGTATGCAAGATCGCAAAATAAATCAAGATACAAAAATAAGAGCGCCTTTTTTTGTGATAAACCCGTGCCGGACGTCGCCTTTTTACTTGCTGTCTGGTAGATACGAATGTTTGATGGTTTTTGTTCTGTTTTTTGTAGAAAAAATGACACTTTTTTCCTAAAAACGTTTATTTTTGTCCAAAGGATGCCGCAATGCGAACGACCGTCGAACGAGGGTCGGATGAAAAAAGAACGAAAGCGCGTGCGGTGTCGTTAATGCGAATCACCATGAGATATATAGCTTATACCCTGTTTGAGCCGGAGGCTCAGCAGCGTGAAATATGGATGGCTTGGCTGTCTGACTTTCCCTTTGAGAGTTTCGAGGAGCAACCCGATGCCTTGAAAGGTTATATGCCAGCCGACCTGTACGAGACCCACAAGCAGGCCATAGATGCCTTCATGCAAGATCATCATCTCCAATTCCGAGTGGAGGAGCTTCCCGACCAAGATTGGAACGAGGTGTGGGAGTCGCAGTTTGAGCCGATCGAGGTGGAGGGGTGTTCGATCCGTGCCCCCTTTCATCCGCGCAACGAGGCGTGCCGGTACGACTTGGTGGTGATGCCGAAAATGGCCTTCGGAACGGGGCATCATGCCACGACGTGCCTGATGATCTCCCAGATCATGGCGTGCGACCTGTCGGGAGCGTGGGG
>JAQUZZ010000052.1 GCA_028691095.1 Alistipes sp.
GTTCTTAGAGTAGGAGATACTGGAGTTGGTCTGCGTATTCAGATACTCGTTGATGTTCTGAGATCCGTATTTGCTGTATCCGCTGGTCGCAAAGTTGACGCTGGCCGAGAAGGTGGAGTTGGGACGGAACTTCGGATCCTGCTGATGGGTCCATTGCAGGTTGAAGTTGTTCATGTTGATGTAGTCGGGCTCGGCGCGCTCCCCGACAATATCTTTGGAGAAGTAGAGATTCAACCCTCCGCGGAATTTGTAGCGTTTCATGTAACGTGTACCCAGGCTTGCCTGCCAAGACCCCAGGGTGTAGATGCCTCCGGTGACCGTGAGATCGATGTAGTCGTTGAATGCGAAGTAATATCCTGCGTCCCGCAAGTAGAAGCCCTTGATCGCCTCCTCACCCCATGTGGGCATGATGAAACCCGAATGACGGCCGCTCATCGTGGGGAAAAATCCAAACGGAAGTCCCAAAAAGTAGATCGGAACATCCTCCATCACCAGATACGAGGGGCCGATGATTACCTTCTTGCCGGGGATGGTTTTGGCTTTGGTCATGGCCAGGTAGAAGTGCGGATGCTCGGCATCGCAGGTGGTGTACCTACCGTTGGCGATGTTGATCGTGTTGTCCTTCATCTTCTTGACGCGCGCACCTTGCAGAAAGCCCTCCCCATCCTTGGTGGTCAATCCGCGCAAACGACCCTTCTGTGAGGCCAGATCGTAGGTGATGGTATCCATCTGATAGGTATTCCCCTCGTCGGTAAATTCGGGACGGGTGTTCTCCTTCTTGGTGGTATCTTGACGACCGTAGGCGTAGATGATGCGTTTGTCCATGTCGATCTGCATGAAATCGGCCTTCAGGTTCTTGTCTTGGTAGGTGACGTCACCCTTTTCATAGATGTAAACCCGCTTGTTGCGGACGTCGTAGACCAAGGAGTCTTGGTTTTTTCCGGAGATCGGTTCGTCGAGGAAGGCCTTGCGAGACGTGGTGTCCCTACGGGTCACGGAGTCGGAGGAGTCGGGTCGAGCGAAGGTGTTGAGGCTGTCACGACCCAGTGTGTCACGCCCCAACGTATCCCGATTTGAGGTGTTACGCTCCAACGAGTCATGACGGTTGTGTCGTGACTTGGTGGGTTTGCTCTCCGTGGAATCGTCTCGTAAATAGAGTGTTGCAGTCGACTCAAAACGTTGGGCAGAGAATACCGTTCCGCGACTGAAAACAAACTGCCCCCCTAAAAGGGCGCATAGAATGATCCAGAGATATTTCGTTTTTTTTCGTCGCAATTCCCAACAAATATTTAACTTTGCAAAGTTATCAAATTTCGTTCGCAAAAGTAGTTAAAAAAAAGAGTTCTCTAACGTTTGCCGTTATGAAAGTTTCAACATCCACAAGGATAACCTTTTTGGGGGCAATGTGTCTGTTCCTTGTAACGACTCTTTTTGTTAACGCTCAACAGACCTCAATTGGTATAAATACGGTGGTGATTGATGCCGGTCACGGCGGCAATGACCCCGGCGCGGTGGGTCGGATCTACAAGGAGAAGGATATTAATTTGGACGTTGCGTTGCAGTTGGGAGCCTTGATCCGAAAAAATTACCCCTCGGTGAAGGTGGTCTATACGCGAGATAAGGATGTGTTTATTCCGTTGTATGACCGAGGAAAAATTGCAAACCGCGTCAATGCCGACCTCTTTATCTCGATCCATGTCAACAGCAACACTTCGCATACCCCTTCGGGAACATCAACCTATGTGATGGGTGTCGATAAGACGGGAAAGAGTCTGGATGTGGCGATGAAGGAGAATGACGTTATCACCTACGAGGAGGACTACTCCACCAAATACCAGGGTTATGTGCCCGGATCGGCAGAGTCGTTCATCATCTTCTCGTTCACGCAGTTTACGCACCAAACCCAGAGTATCACCTTGGCGGATATGGTGCAGAAACAGTTTGGACGATCGACGTCGCTGCCCAATCGTGGGGTCAATCAGGCGGGTTTCTTGGTGTTGTGGTATGCCTCCATGCCGAGTATTCTGGCGGAGTTTGGCTTCATCTCCAACCCTACGGAGGAGCGGTATATCGGATCGGACAAGGGGCGTAGTGCCTATGCGCGTTGTTTGTTCAATGCGTTCAGTGAATATAAAACGCGATGTGAGGGTCGCGGCACAGCGATTGTAGCGGTTGATACTCCCCCCTCTGCAACCGAGGATTCGTCGTCGACCTCCGAATCGACCTCCGAATCGACCTCCGTGGCGGAATCCTCTTCCGTTGAGAGGGACGAGCCGAGGGAGAATACGGCACGAGGAAGTGTGACCTTCCGGGTACAGGTGGCGACGGCCGATCATAAATTGCCGAAGAATGCCTCACTCTTCGGGCCCTATCGTGGACGGGTGACGGAGCTGATCGTGGGACGCACCTACAAATACTATGTTGGGGAGACCACCTCCTACGAAGAGGCCTTGTCGGTGCAGCGTCAGGTGCGACAGAGCATTCGCGATGCCTTTTTGGTGGCCTTTGAGGGTGATACCCCCATCTCAATGGAGGAGGCTCGTCGGCGTTGATTTTACGAAGTGGGTGTTCCGGTGTACGACAAAGAAAAGCGTGCGTCTTGCCTTGTTGCAGGAGAGGAACTGGTGTTTTGGATGACGGTCGTGGGGCGTGGTATAGCATAAGAATCATATTTCGAGAGGAGAAGAGATAAAGCACAGCGTGCTATTTAGGGCAATAAACGCATCAATATATCAGGCGTATGCCGTGACGGAAGGACGCAATCATTTTTTGGATTACATAAAAATAAAAAGGCATGAAATTAAGGCTGAGTAGAGAGTTTAAGATCGGATTCTTTGGCATCTTGATGCTGGCATTGCTCTATTGGGGCATTAATTTTTTGAAGGGAAAGGATCTCTTCTCCACAACGTCACACTACTATGCCGTATACGATCAGGTGAATGGCCTGCAATCGTCGGCGTCGGTTTTGATTAAAGGGTTCAAGGTGGGAACCATCAGCGACATCAGTTACAACCCCCAATCCTCCCCCAATGTGGTGGTGGAGTTTGCCGTAAAGTCGAAATATCACATCCCGAAAGACTCCAAAGCACGGGTCTTCAGTGAGGGATTGATGAGTGGCAAGGCGGTGGAGTTGGAGTTGGGTAAGTCGCCGGACTATCTTCAGGAGGGCGATACCCTCTTTTCGGAGATCAACAAGGATTTTCTGGAGATGGCAGGGAGTGAGGTCGAGTTCTTCAAACAGCGCGCCAATGAGGTGATCAACGAATTGATGACCACGCTCAAGCGCGTGAATACGTTGCTGGCCGATAACAAAGCGAATTTTGATGCCTCGATGCAAAACATTGCCTCCTTGAGTGGTAATTTGGATCAGATGGTTCAGGGGGAGCGACACAATATCCACGGCATCTTGGTCAACCTGAACGAATTTTCGGCAGCCCTCAACGGCAAAACCGAACAGATGGGACGTATTATGGGCAATGTGGAACGCTTCAGCGATTCGTTGAGTGCGGCTCAGATTCCGACGATGGTTGCGCAGGCCACACAAACGCTGGATCAGCTCAATATTACCCTCAACAAAGTCAACCACGGGGAGGGCTCGGCCAGCTTGTTGCTGAACGACCCGGCACTCTATGATTCCTTGGTGGTGTCGGTATCTAACCTCTCTGCACTGCTGGAGGATCTCAAAGCTCACCCCAGTCGATATATCAATATCTCGGTCTTCGGGCGGCGTGATCGCGAGTAGCGTGGTCGGAATCGGTGGTTCTGTTTTGGGTTGAATCCGAAGAGGAAGTTCCAGCCTTCACTTTAGGGGCTGTGTATTCTACTAATTTTAACTATTTTAAGGGATGAAAAAGTCACTCTTCTTACTCTGCTGTTTGCCCCTTCTTTGGTTGGGCTGTGCCAAGACAGGGAAAAAGGTGGAACCGACGACTCCTCCGGATTATTCCAAAAGTAGTAGCTGGGTGACCAATGCGAAAGGAAGTGAAGCCAAAGGCGTGGATCTCTTCTTTATGCTTCCGACCTGTTGGAGTCCGACGGACAAAGATGGAACCTATTGCGAGATCAACAATGCCTCCCTGATCGAGGGCGCGGCAAAGATGCTCGACGGAGAAGCCTCTGCATTCAGCGAATCCTGCAATATCTATATACCCTACTATCGCCAGTTGAATATTAAGGTCGCCACGGAACTCTCGACCGATGAGACGTTTGATGAATTGGAGGCGGTGCCCTATCAAGATGTGGTGAGTGCGTTTCAATACTACCTGGAGCACTACAATCATGGAAAACCCTTTATCTTGGCGTCGCATTCGCAGGGATCGCAGGTGGGCATTCTGGTGTTTCGGAAGTTTCTGAACCAACATCCGGAGGTGCAGGCGCGCATGATTGCGGCCTATCTGATCGGCTATACGGTGAATAAGGCCGATACGGTGACCTATACCAATATGCACGAGGCGCAGGGGGCAACGGATCTGGGGCGAATTATCAGTTGGAATACCGAGGCTCCCAACGTGGAGGGTGAAAGTTTTGTCTGTACCGGCAACGGAATGTGTATCAATCCGATCAACTGGAAGACGGACACAACCTATGCCGCCACCTCTGAGAGCAAAGGCTCGCGCGTCAAAGAGGCAGAGGGGTATGTGGATAAAGCAAATTTTGCCGATGCACAGCTCAATCTCACGCGAGGTTCGGTGCAGGTGTCGAGCATTCCCCGAGATTATTGGAGCGGTGCTCCCTTTTTCCCAGAGGGGGCATTTCATGGATTGGATTACGCGCTCTTCTACTATGATATTCGTCAGAATGCGGCCGATCGCATCGAGGCGTGGAATCGCGCTGGTAAAGCGAAAGAGTAGGGATGTGTCGATAAGAGGGGAAGGAGCGTGTCGTATTAGCAGTCGCGGCGCGTCACTTCTTCGTTGATCTGAGATCCAGCTTATCCTATGTGCAACATTTGGGCGAGGAGGCTGGATCTTTTGTTTTGTGAATGGATAAAGATTGGATGGTGATATACCCTGAGAATTTTGAGAGTAAAATCGGCTATGACCGCGTTTGCAGTCAGGTTAAAGCGCTCTGTGTAACCCAAGGAGCGGTTGGAAAACTGGCGGAGGCTGCGTTTAGTTCCGATTATGACACGGTGGTGCGACGTCTGAAGGAGACCTTCGAGATGCGCACCGTCTTGATGATGGAGAACGGACTCCCCGAGGGGAGTTTTGTGGATCTGGACGACTCGTTGAAAAAGGCGGGCGTCATGGGAATGTTTCTGGAGTGCAGTGAGCTGATGGCGCTGCGCAAAGGATTGGCTATGGTCTATGGCTTGGTGGCCTTTTTTCGGGGCAAGGAGGAGGGACAATATCCCTACCTGAAGGCTCGATGTGAGGGGGTGAACGGATTTCCGGAGATCATCAACCATATCGACTCGATCGTCGATAAATTTGGCAAGGTGAAGGATAATGCCTCCTCCGAACTCTTTGCGCTACGCAAGTCGTTGCGCGAACGGGAGGGGCAGATCTCCCGTCGTATTCAGCAGATCATGGGTCAGGCTCAGGCCTCGGGCGTGGTGGAGAGCGATGCGATGATCTCGATCCGTGAAGGACGGGCGGTGATTCCGGTCGTGGCGGCAAATAAGAAGAAACTCAAGGGGCTCATTCACGACGAGTCGGCCACCGGCAAGACCGTCTATATCGAGCCGATCGAGGTGGTGGAACTGAACAATGAGTTGAAAGCCTTGGAGTATGAGGAGCGACGCGAGATTGTGCGAATTCTGACCCTCTTTACCGAGCAACTGCGTCCCGATTTGCCGGAAATTCGGCTTTCGGGTGATTTCCTGGTGACGATGGACTTCATTCGCGCCAAAGCCCGTTTCGCGTTGGCCAACGACTGTACGCTGCCCATTGTGGAGCGAGAGAGTGGCATCCATCTGGTGCGAGGTCGTCATACGCTGCTGGCTCAAACGCTGCGGCGCGAGGGGAAGGAGATTGTGCCGCTGGATCTGACGCTGACCCCTGAAAAGCATATCTTGGTGATTTCAGGCCCCAATGCCGGTGGTAAATCCGTGTGCCTGAAGACCGTGGGACTACTGCAATATATGATGCAAAAGGGGTTGCTGATCTCGGCTTCGGAGAATTCGGAGATGGGGCTTTTCGACCACCTCTTCATGGATATTGGCGACGAGCAGTCGATCGACAACGACCTGAGTACGTACAGTTCCCACCTGAACAACATGAAACAGATGTTGCGGCAGGCCAACGATCGTTCGTTGATCCTGATCGACGAGTTCGGGACGGGAACCGAGCCGATCATCGGTGGGGCGATTGCCGAGTCGTTGTTGGAACAGTTTGAGGCACGCCATTGCTTTGGGGTGATTACCACCCACTACTCCAACCTGAAATATTACGCCAGCAATGCACAGGGTATCTCCAATGGAGCCATGACCTTTGATGTGCAGAACATCCGTCCGCTGTTCCGTCTGGAGATGGGGAAGCCGGGAAGTTCGTTTGCCATCGAGATTGCCCGAAAAATCGGTCTTCCGGAGGAGATCATTCGTCGCGCCTCGGAGAAGGCGGGGAGCGATCACATCAATCTGGAGCGACAGCTTCGGGAGGTGGCGCGCGACCGTCACTATTGGGAGCAGAAGCGTGATCGGATTCGAGTGGCCGAGAAGCGGGTGGAGGAGTTGTCGGAGAAGTACGGCACAGAGTTGGAGACGTTGCGTGCCGAACGAAACCGATTGATAAAGGAGGCGCGTACCGAGGCGCAACAGATCACGGCCGCAGCCAATCGTCAGATCGAAAATACCATTCGGGAGATCAAAGAGTCGCAGGCCGAGAAGGGTACTACCTTGCGGGTGCGGCGTGAGATGGAGGAGTTTCGCCAGAATCTGGAGCATACCGAAGCCGACAATGAGGCGATTGATCGGAAGATCGAGCAGTTGCGACAACGCGAGCAACGTCGCACCGAGCGTCGAGCCAAGCAGACGACGGCCTCCCGCACGGAGGGTGTGGCTCCGAAGAGCGTGCTACCCTCCCGCATTGAGGTGGGTGTGAAGGTGCGAATCAAAGGACAGGAGGGCGTGGGTGAGGTGATGGCCTTGCAAGGCAAACGAGCCACGGTGGGGATGGGACAGATCCTGACCACCCTTGCGCTTGACCGTTTGGAGGCGATCTCCAATACCGAATACAAACGGGAGATTCGAGCCGAACGTCCCGCACCCTCTCCGGTGACCAATTACAGCACGGTGGAGCGACGGATGCAATTTTCGCCCGACATTGATGTGCGAGGAATGCGCGTCATGGAGGCCTTGCAGATGGTGCAAGACTTTGTAGACGAGGCCATCATGTTGGGTTACCCCGACTTGCGGATTCTGCATGGCAAGGGAACCGGTGCGTTGAAGGAGGAGATTCGCAACTATCTGAGAATCATCGATCTGGTCAAGCAGGCAAAGGATGAGCACGAAGAGCGCGGAGGAGCCGGAATCACCGTGGTGCGTCTGGATCTTTAGCGTCGGCTTTCGCACGCGTCGGGGCTTTCGTTTCCTTTTACCCCGAGAGGCGATGCTCTTTTTTGCGATGTACGGCCAATGAGCGGTTGCATATACGCAAGATATTGTCTATTTTTACAACCTTAGGCTTTTGCGAGCCCTGCGCTATGAATGAGCCTTAGACAACATAAGCACAGCGTGCTCTTTGTTAGCAATCAACAGTTCGGCATATCCGGTATATACTGTGATGGAAGGGCTCAATTATTCTTTGAAAGTACTTATTTCACTCAAACTAAGAGTCTGTTTAAAAATATCATTTATAACCATTTTAGCATCAGTGAAATAAAAGCCAAGTATATCATATTTTCCGAACACACCACCTTTCGTTCATAATCCTTTGCTAATCTTCGGAAGTCAT
>JAQUZZ010000053.1 GCA_028691095.1 Alistipes sp.
GTGAGGTTGGTCGGAAAGTTTTTCAATATCTTAATGTATTGGTAAACATAAAGATACAAAATTAAATCCAATTAAACAACTGATGATCAGTATTGTAAACCAAATATTTTTAAACAGACTCTTAATATTTCTCGGGGTGTCTTGAGCCGGAAGGGTTTGTATGAAACCCAGAACTGATCCCCTGGATTCAAACGGAGGGGTAACCTCAGTGACCCAACCATTGGATCATGATCTATATTTGACATACCGATATTTTGATGTTTTGATTACTCATAAATAGCACTCTGTGCTTAAATCTAAATTGATAAAAACCACAATGAAAAAAGTTTTACTTGCAGCATGGTGTATTGCAGTCTCTTTGGACTGCTTCGGAGGTGGAAAATTGCTTCGCACCCCTTCGGTGGATGTAGTGCCTCGTCCGGCGGAGATGACCGTCTCGGAGAAGGGCGTCTTCACATTGAAACCCTCGACGAAGATCGTCTTTGCCTCGAACGATGAGGCTTTGTTGAATTCGGCTCGCTTCTTTAATAGCGTGATCTCCCCCTCTCTGGGCGGAGAATTGACCGTGGTTTGCGACGGCAAAAAGGCTTCAAAAAACATTCAGGTGACCTTGGGTACATTGCAAGCCGAGGAGTATCAGCTCAGCGTGACTTCGCAGGGTGTGCAGATCACAGCAGGTTCTCCGGCAGGTGTATTCTACGCCTTTCAGACGTTGCGTCAGATGTTGCCAGCCGCAGTCTTCAAGGGCGAAACGGCTTCGGCAATAGAGCTTCCGTTGGTCGAGATTGCGGACAAACCTCACTTTGCTTACCGCGGAGCCATGTTGGATGTATGTCGCCACTTCTTCACGGTAGATGAAGTGAAGACGTTTATTGACATCTTGGCTCTGCATAAGATGAATCGTTTTCACTGGCATCTGACCGAGGATCAGGGCTGGCGAATCGAGATCAAACGCTATCCCGAACTGACCCGCGTGGGGGCATTCCGCGATCGTTGCAGCCTGGAGCCCGGTGCACCGTTGGATGCACAGCCTTATGGAGGGTTCTACACACAGGATCAGATTCGTGAGATCGTGAAATATGCAGCCGATCGCTTCATCACCGTCATTCCGGAGATTGAGATGCCGGGTCATGCTTCGGCAGCCTTGGCCGCATACGGATTCTTGGGTTGCAAGGGTGAGGGCTACACCGTTCCCGATATTTGGGGCGTTAAGGAGGACGTATATTGCGCCGGCAAGGAGTCGACCTTCGAGTTCTTGGAGAACGTACTATCCGAGGTGGTCGAGTTATTCCCGTCGGAGTATATTCACATTGGTGGAGATGAATGCCCGAAGGCACGATGGAAAGAGTGCCCCGTGTGTCAGCAACGGATGCAGCAGGAGCAGTTAAAAGATGAATTGGAGTTGCAAAGCTACTTTGTGCAACGCATCGAGAAGTTCCTCAATAGCAAAGGAAAAAAGCTGATTGGCTGGGATGAGATTCTGGAAGGAGGACTCTCCAAAACCGCCTCTGTGATGTCGTGGCGCGGTGCCGCAGGAGGCATTGAAGCAGCAAAAAGCGGCAATTATGTAGTGATGAGCCCGAACTCACACTGCTACTTGGACTACTACCAAACCCAAGAGGTGGAGAAAGAACCGAAAGCAATCGGTGGATTCCTGCCCGTGGAGCGCGTCTACTCGTTCGATCCCTATGAGGGACTGAATGCCCAACAGCAGGCTTACATTATGGGGGTACAAGGAAATCTATGGACTGAATTTATCAGCACGCTCAGTCATGCAGAATATATGGCATTGCCTCGCTTGGCTGCCCTCTCTGAGGTGGGTTGGAGTTACGACCACCGCGATTACAACGAGTTCAAGCAGCGCATCAAGAGCCTAACCGGTCTTTATGAGGCATTGGGCTACAACTACGCCAAACACATGTTTGAGTAGCGGTTGGATCCCCTCAATCAAAAAAGCCTCGACGAGATTTCTCTCGCCGAGGCTTTTTTTGTGTACGCTCCTCTGAAGGAATAGACCAGAGCACTTCGGGGTCAAGTGATATGCAAAACGCGATGCGTGCGAGTACCCTTTGGAAATCATTATTTTGACCCTCAAGCCAACCATTACGTTTCCCCTCTCCACCATTACCATTAAGTTCGCCACCTCCATAAAAGCCCCTTCCCTGTACACAGGACTCCGTGGATCGCATCCACAGCATCATTCCACCACCACAAGGGTGAGTCCAGCTCCATTCAAAGCAGCAACTTCGCTTCACTTATGCCTTTCTCTGGTTCATTATGCTCTATACGCAGAAGGCTGACCCGATGATCTTTTTCGCCTCTCTTCGCAGCCAGCTACAACCCACAAAAACAAAGGGGATCTCAATCGAGATCCCCTTTGTTTTTGTTTCGTCTGAAAGAGACGACTACTCCATCGTAATCACAACCAAACGATTCATGTAGGGTTCATTAAACGGCTGAACTTCGCCACCTTTCCCTTCATAGGCGAGGCGACTCTTGTCCACGTTGAACTTCAGGCACAACAGATCATAAACCGTCTTAGCCCGTTTCTCAGACAATTTCTGATTACCCGCAGCGGTTCCAGTACCCTTGTCTGCATAGCCGACAACCGTAGCCTTAGCCGAAGGATTGGCCTTCAGATAATCAGCCACAGCCTGCAAGGTAACCAGCTGTTGCTTCAATACGTCAGAACGCGAGATCAAGAAGCCCACATACTGTTTGTTATCCACGGCAACCTGCTGAGGTTCGGGTTTAACAATCGGTTTAGCGCTCTTCAACTTGCTGTTCTCATCCAGCGCTGCGGCCAACTCATTCTCCAGATCACTGATCTTCTTGTTGTAGGCAGCCAACTGATCGTCATAAGCTTTAAACTGCTCATCGACCCCTGAACGGTATTTGAATTGTTTCTTGCCACCAATGGTATAGGTAACTCCCAAAGTCGTAGCAAAGATACCATCCACAGCCGAACGGCTCAAATCGCCATAGATCGAAGGCAACATCGTACCGCGTACCTCCAAGTCGATCGCAAAAGATTTGCTGATATTATACTTTCCAGCCAAACCTACCGATCCATTGATCCAAGGTGTAATTTTATTCTTGTCGGAACGAGCAAAAGTCAAACCGGGGCCTACATAAGCCACCAAGTCGAACTTGCTCTCAGGATTGTATTCCCGCCAAGTATTGGTCAGATTCACAATTACATCGGCACCAAATCCGATGTATTTGTGGCTGTACTCCACAAAATAGGGTTCACCCATTGCATCCCGATGATTGAAATCAGTGTGCAACGTGGTTTGATATCCCGTAAAGATGCCACGAATACCCCAAACCGGAGTAATCATCTTGCCCAACGAGAGACTGTAGTAGGGTTTGAACGCATGGCCAAAACCATAGTCCAAATTATCCACATTGATATACCCCTGTGCACCGACGCCTATACTGATAAACAAGTTATCCTTGAACTTCGGTGAAAAGTATCTCACATCTCCCTCGTCAGCTTTCTGTGCAGTCATCGTCGAAGTGGCGAACAGAGCACAGGTAGCGATTAGAAATGGTTTAATTTTCATTGTGTCTTTTTTGTTTTTGTTTTTCGCGCTCATTTTTCCACAAGAAGATCTTGTAAGCCGCTCCTGCCGAGAAATGAGAGCCTCTTTGCAATAATGCCTGCACATAGAGATGTCGCAACACTGTATAGGTCACTCCAACATTCAAATTGTCGACATTACACTCCAGAATCAAATTCAGAGAGGGTGCAAAAGATGGCGCATAGTTTACACCTAAGGCCAAACCCTTGATCGGATCTTTGCTACGATGCGTGTATTGATAAGAGAGGTGAACCCCTATCTCGTCATCCTTGAAACAACGAAACCGTTTGGATGCCGCCAGATAGAATTTCTGAAAATATTGATTCCCCTTTGTTCCCAGAAACTGACCGTTCGCCGTTTGCGTATACAGATCATTGGTTCCTATAACCAAGGCCGGCCAATATTTTCGCTCTCTCAACACACGGAAGCGTACCGAAAAGGCACGATCCTGATTGACAATCTTTCCTTTCTTGTAAGGCACAAAGGAGTCGGTACCTCGCAACAGCGTACACATATACCCCACCTCCATAAAAGGAAGAAACGTGGCATTGAAGTAGTAATTATAGGTACTGTAGTGATCCCCCATAAAGACAGGAACCATACTTTTGTTCAAATAGTTGAACCCGATCATCACCGTTCCATCCCGCTGCATATCTGCGGAAGGGATGGTCAACAATCCCGTTGTTCCTGTAAAGTATTGAGCCGAAAGCAACCTAATATTCAGAAGAACAAGAATACATCCGAAGAATATATACTTTTTCATTTACACGTGTTACGTTGCTTTCGGTTCAAACTTTTCACTACCTCTACTTCATTAACTTTTGAATTCTCTACAAGTTACCACCAGCACCTCCACCAGCACCACCGTCGGTTACGTGACCCGAACTGTGAGTGTGATGCGGATCGGCCGGTACTACGCTGGCCGTGGTCGTGGTTCTCATGGAGATCACTTTGACTACGCAGTCCCTGCCATGCAACTTAAAGGTGAACGTATAAGAGTCCTTCAGGTAGAAAATCTTCACAGCCAACATTTGGTCGCTGTTGATCGTATAGTCCGTCGTACGCGATGCAACATATCCCAAGATTCCGGAAGGTCTACCAACGTAACGTTCTACAGCATTGGCAATAATCTGGGGAATCCAAGGACTGACAGGTCCAAGTACAGTAGTTACAGCCTCTTCCGGCGTCACCGTATAAGCCGCACCAGACATTGCTTCATACGAGAACTTCGCTTTCGTCACAGGACGTGCATAAGGATTCGTGTAATAAATCACATCGGAACTATCGATCGAGATCTCATTCGTTCTCTCGTTCGGGATCACACACAGAGAATAGCAACTAAAGTGACTCAAATTAGCCACATAACCCTGAGACGTGTAAGGAACTGAAGGATTCTCAGCAAGCTTCCAAGTCTTTCCATCGACACTACTCAACAAGGTCAATTCATCAAAAGCAGTATTACCGAAAGGATTCTCGGCAATCCACTGGATCGGACTTGAGAACTTCAATCCCGAAGGACCAAACGATCCATTCAGGATGTTCGTTCCACCCAAGGCATCCTCTCCATCTGCAAACAACACTCCTTCAACAGTAGTATTGACCGAAGTAGTCATTACGATACCACCCTCAATGACTTCACCCGCTGCATTGGTAATGGCAACATTGGAAGGAACAACGACTTGAGATTTGATGGCCAAAGATTTGTCAGCCTCAGCGATCGGAGCCGGAATCTCATACGAAGACTCCTCACCCACTACGATCAAGCCTGCATTGCTGGCCTCACCTTGTTTCGCTTCTACTGCTGGAAGATAAACATTGATATTGACATTGGTACCAGCCGAATACTGCGACAACATGATGGTTACCGGAGTAGCCTTATACCCATCAACAACGAAGTTGAGTACTACATCCTCTTTCGAAGGCAAGTTGTAGATGTCATAGCGACCGTTGGTGATGGATACGGTATTTTTCTGACCGTCCAAGAAGTAAACCACCTCACCTGCAGGCAGAATCTCCTGTTTGGTGTTCATTACGATACCCGATACGCTGTACGTTTTGCCGTCGATCGTACCTTTCGCATACATCGGAACCGTCATGGCAATGTAGTACACTTCGCCCGGAGCAATCGGCTGAATGGTCTGAGTCAGGACTACTTCCTCGCAGTCAGCCTGCGTAAAGATGAAATCATAGATTCCAGCTTCGGTCAACTCCAAGTTGAACGCTCCTTCCGGAGCTTTGATCACCGTAGGAACGGAAACACCCCGTTTGGCATACGTTACGGTTACATTATCCAAAGAGGTCTGATCTTTCCCGTCAATCACAAAACCATTAATCACATACTTGGCATCTGCTACGGGTTCCTCAGCCAACTGCAAACCAATCGTAATCGACGACTCGTTCAAACCTTCATCGCCTTTCGGCACATTCAGCAAGTAGAAAGAAGGCGCGTATTTGGCATTGACTACATAGAAAGAGTAAACGCCCGGATTGGCCGGTGTGAAGGTGAAAACACCGTCTTTTACCTTTTTCAACTTACTCTGATCCAACCCTTGGAAATCCGACACAGCGATCTCGCTGGCTACTGCGAAGTTATTCGAGGCGTTCAACAGATTGATCGTCACCGCATAAGTTGCAGGTTCGGGGGTAGGAGTCGGGGGTACAACCGGAACCTCGTTCTTCGTGTAACACCCACTAAGCAACGCTCCGCAGAATAGCGAAAGGAACGCAGCTTTAATGCTCATCATACATTGTTTTGTTTTCATACTACTGTTAATTTAAGGTTATTCAATTTAATTGCGAGTCAATATAGTTAGGGTTCATGCAGTTGTTTGTATAAGGATTCGAGTTGGGATTGGTTCTATAACTCTTTCCGTTATAGAAGAGCCCCGCTGCATTGTACTCCAAATCGAAGCACGTGGCAGGCGACACTCTACACCATTTTCCTCTCTTCTCCTTTGCGGGGGGAATCACAAATGCAAAATGGAATCCTCCGTCAAAATTTTTTCTGTTGTTACGCATTACATAGAGTCCCAAGGACATCTGTCTAAAGAACCGCGTCAAATCCGCTCTCACGCCGATATCTCCGGCCAGATACTTCTCTACTTTCAGGCTTCCCATCAAGTTGAAGTGGCGTTCATAATAGCTACCACCCACGCTCCAAGTCCACACACTCAGTGGCCCATAGTTCCAATTCCACCCCGTCTCCTTAAAGAAATAGGAGGAACCCGTCAATCCCACGCGCGCCTGCACTGCAAACCGGCTTCCCACGCCCCGAGAGGCGAAGGGTCGATAGGCTTCCACGTCCATTCCCCAACGATTCTTGGAGAAATTTCCCACAGCGCCCTTTATAAATACATTCTCCACCCGAAATCGCTGCTCCAAGACCAAGAACCCGGGGCGTACATTCGCATACAAAGGGCCATACTCGTTATAAATCGGCAGGATCACCTGTGCGTACAACCGCATTCCCTTTACGGGCGAGTACTCCAAGGTCGGATTCAGGTTCAATAAAATATCATATACCTTCTCGAACTTCTGATTCCGGAACGCAAATTGCGGATAGAATACCAAATCAAACTTATGGGAAGAACGATTGGCTCGTTTCTCTTGACGAACCGCTTTCCAATACTCTCCTAACTCATAGCCTGCGCTCCAACTCCCCGTGGAGTCAAGACTCCGACTCACCGAGAACATCGGGAGGGCATCATTGAGCACCACCATCCGCACCGGTTTATCTCCCGCAAAATGAGCATCATCGATCAACTGCGTTGCAGCCTCCACGCCTCGCCCATAAGCTCTCCAGGCACTATTCTCAATCACCACGACTCGTTCTTTGGGCTCGTCGTAGACCCCTACATTCTCATAACCCGCCTTCACCAAAACTTCCACGAGAGAATCTGCGGATTGCGCCTCAAGAGATTGAAAAAACATCAAGCACAGTGGCATGATCCACACGATCGGGAGCATTCGTCCTTTACATCTATTCATTGCGTCCCATAACATGTGTGTATCTCTGTTCTTTACGATTTGTGTATATGGTATTTTTTTACACCCTTACTTCTTCTCTCCCCTCTCACGTTCGCTCGTCCTCTTTTCCTTGGGTCATCAAAGTCCGTCTATATACTACGATACTGATATCAGAAGTGTTATCTCTTGCTAATTCCTTAATATTCTTAGAGTCTGTTTAAAAATATCATTTATAACCATTTTAGCATCAGTGAAATAAAAGCCAAGTATATCATATTTTCCGAACACACCACCTTTCGTTCATAATCCTTTGCTAATCTTCGGAAGTCA
>JAQUZZ010000054.1 GCA_028691095.1 Alistipes sp.
CTCAATGGGGCAGAAGCGGACGCAACTGTTCGTCTAATTGTGCTGCTGTAACTTCATGAGGAATCCATAAGTCAATGGCTGAATCCTCAGCGAGAGGGAGTTCATCCCTTGCTGTGGTCAGCAGTGCAATATGCGTAGTGGGCTCCACCTCCTTTATAATGGGGATAAGCTCTTCGGCATTCATATCTTTAAGTTGCGGGGCTAAAAGCACCATTTGAGGACGATATTGTTCAAAAAGCGTAACGATCTCTACGCCGTCGGAGGCGGAGATCAGGAAATATCGCTCTGCATACAGGGATTGGAGCAGGGGGAAAATATGCGGTTCCTCCTCTCCTACCAAAATCGTTGTCACCTCTTCGTTCTCTTCGGATGCAGTGTTCTCTTCGGATACGGCATTCTCTTGCACCAAGGCACTCTGGTGGATGGGAACCGTGATTTTTTTGGCTCTCTGAGCGCCCACGGGAGGGTCGTAAGGCAAGGTGAAGATAAAGCAAGTTCCTTTGCCGACTTCGGACTCCACATGAATGGTGCCTCCCATTTTCTCCACCAACACTTTACAGATCGGAAGTCCCAATCCCGTGCCTTGGGCAAAATCATTGCCCTTCACAAAACGGTGGAAAATGGTGGCTTGTTGTTCGGGAGAGATGCCGATTCCCGAATCTCGAACATGACAGATGATTTGTCGTTTATTTAGGTGGTAGCCAAATTGGATCTCCCCCTCTGTTGTGAATTTAAAAGCATTGGTGATCAGGTTCGAGAAGACCTGGAACAGTCGATTGGAATCGGTACGTGTAATCAATCGCGGGGACGTCGCATCGAAGGTGAAAATCACATTGCCCGGGCATCGGAAGAGGTTGGCATTCAGCACCTCGTTGCACAGTACATTCAGATTGACCGGTTTGAATGACAGCTCCAACATTCCGGCCTCGATCTTGGAGAGATCCAGAATCTCATTAATCAAGGAGAGAAGCCGATCGGTATTGGTCTCGACGATCGTATACATATTGCGACGCTCCTCGACCTCGTCGGTCTCTGCAATAATGTGCGAGAAGCCCAAAATGGCATTCAACGGCGTGCGAATTTCGTGTCTCATTTTGGCCAAGAACGCCGACTTCAGACGCCCCGCCTCCTCGGCTTTCTCTTTGGCAAGTTGCAGCTCTTTTTCCAACTGCACCCGAGAGGTTACATCCCACCCCACGCCGATGATTAAGGGACTACCGTCCTGTTTCTCAGAGTAGAACTTGATGTGTTCCCAGATGGCTTTTTCGCCTTGTTCGTTTTGTCGTGTATCCACCCGTTTGATGCGGGTGCGGTGTTCGACAATGTATTGATCCTCTGTGCGAATCTCTTGAGCTCGTTCGGCGGTAGTGCGTTCAAAATCTTGTCTACCAATGACCTGTTCGGGGTTGGATACCTCCAATAAGGTGCAGGCGGCTTGATTGCAGAAGAGGTAACGAAAGTCGTTGGCTCCATCTTTGACAAACAGCGAGCCCGGAAGATGGTTCAATATAGAGGAGACCATCGCGTGCAGATCCACCATCTGCTTTTCCCACTTCAATCGTTCGGAGATGTCTCGTGCAAAGATCCAGATCAGATCGCCGTAAAACGGATCGTGCACACGATAGGTGTAATTTTCACTGACCCAAGGATGGACGTTATCTTGTTGCCATAAATTATGCGTGAAGGTGGTGCGTTCCGCCTGTTGGATCTGGCAGACCCACTGATCCCACCACTCCTGCGTTATGTTGGATTTGGGCAACTGATAGATCTTCACCCGTTGCTGCTCCTCTTCCGCGGTAATGCCGCTATAAGTTCGGAAAGCATGGTTGCAAAACATGATGGAGCCGTCGACTTTGAGCGCCAAGATTGCTTCGGACACGGCATTGATCGCCTGACTGAGACGTTGCGTCTGTGTACGCTGAGAGACCAGTTCGGTTACATTTTGCGTGTATCCCTCCCACAGAAAGCCTGTCGGCTGTGTCGTATGGCTGATGGGTTCCACGCGCAACACCATAGTCTGCGAGGAGGCACGCCAGGAGTATTGAATACTGCCTTGTGCGAAGCCCTGATCCATATTGTCAAAATATGCTTTGACTTGCGCTTGCTCCTCGGGTGGAATCTGTTGAAGGTAGTCGTCTAAGGCAACCTGTCGATATTGCACCTGGTGTAGGCATCGATATATCCTTTGTATTCAATAAGATGTGTAGCACTATTGTAACGCCACATTCGGATCTGAGCCAACCGCTTTAGGTCTTCGACGGTTTGTTGTTCGGCCTTCAGCAGACGTTGGTGTTTATGGATGTGAACCGAGAGATCTTTGCAACGCATTAACACGCCCCCCTCTTCACGACGGATCATAGAGATCAAGACATAAAAAGGCAGATCGGTCGAATTCTCGGCTTGAAACTCATACATATCTTCCCGATGCCGTGTCGCTCCTTGCTGTACAGACAAAACGGCCTTACGTAGGGGTATAGAGGCAGATGGAGGTAGTAATTCAAATAAATTATGACCTACAAACTCTGGCTGAAACACAGAGTTGGGGGTTTGGATCGCGATATGACGACAAATGCCCGCTTCATCCAACCATAATAAATCTTCAACGCACAATCCCATTGTCCGTGAAGGGCAATGGATATCAAACATCTCTTTTCATTTTATTCTAAACGACAAACTATCGAGCCATTGTTTGAAAATGGATTCTCCCGAACGTTGTTTTTAAGTAATACTTTTTTGCACGAAACAGGGCCTTGGGCCTACGGATAAAAGTGATGCGAGTGACTTTATTAAAAAGTATAAAATAATGGAGTATTCTGCAAATATAGATAGAATATTTCTTTTTTGAAATCTATTTCTCATTTTTCTCTCATCCGAATCATCCCTGCTCAGAGGGGTAAGGGGAGAGAGGGCGGAGTGACGTGTCGAGGAAGGAGCGAACGGAGGTAACAATGCGACCGATCGATGCAATCGACCCGATGTTTACCCCCTTTTTAGAGCGATTAATCCTTGTTTTTGTCAAAAAAAGAGGATAAAAAACGAGAAACCAACCAGAAAAAGGCTATCTTTGTTAGAGGATACAGGGGTGTCTGAGACACAGCTAACACTGTATCAGCCCGATGGGTGCCTAAAAAAGGTCAAACATTCACATTGGAATTCATTTTATGAAGCACATTTTAGTTACCGGCGGTGCCGGATTTATTGGTTCTCATCTTTGCAAAAGGTTGTTAGACGAGGGGAATGAGGTATGTTGTGTGGATAATTTCTTCACAGGAAAAATGCAGAATATTGAGTATCTTCGTGCAAATCCCCGTTTTACGATCATTCATCATGATATTGTTCAGCCGTTGGAATTTGACCAGCCGTTGGATGAGATTTACAATTTGGCTTGTCCCGCATCTCCAGTTCATTATCAGTACAACCCGATTAAAACCCTTCAAACCAATGTGATCGGCATAACCAATATGTTGGAATTGGCCTATCGCACGGGGGCTCGGCTACTGCAAGCCTCGACCAGTGAGGTATACGGCGATCCGGAGTTACATCCGCAACCCGAACGCTATTGGGGTAATGTCAACCCGATTGGGATTCGCTCCTGCTACGATGAAGGAAAGCGGTGTGCCGAGACCCTGTGTATGGATTATCACCGCGAATACGGGGTGACCGTGAAGTTGGTGCGGATTTTCAACACCTATGGGCCCAATATGAGTCAGAATGACGGACGCGTAATTTCCAATTTTGTCGTGCAGGCGCTCAAGGGCGAGAATATCACCATCTACGGAAACGGCAGTCAAACCCGGAGCTTCCTCTATATTTCGGATCTGATCGAAGGATTTCTACGCATGATGGCTACCGAAGCCGAATTTACGGGTCCCATGAATTTAGGAAATCCGCGAGAGTTCACCATGCTCCGTTTGGCGGAATTGGTCTTGGAGTCCACGCACTCTTCTTCCAAATTGGTATTTGAACCATTACCTCAGGATGATCCACGTAAACGACAGCCAGATATCACGTTAGCAAAGTCAAAAATTGCATGGGAACCAACCCTGTTTTTAGAAGAGGGATTGCTCCGTATTATAGATTATTTCAAGAAAGAGTTGGGAATCCAGTAGCTCCTTGGATGGGAGTTTCTGGATTCTGTTTTTCATCTTGATGCGAAATTTGGCACGCTAAGGATTGCTGAAGATCGCAACGAAATCAATAGAGACAGAATTATGGGAACGAACGTAGACTTCAATGCAGCAGATTATAAAGTTCTGATCGTGGACGACGTGATGTCCAACGTCCTTCTTCTAAAGGTTCTGCTGAAAAACATGCACTACCAGATCGCCACGGCAAACGACGGATTGCAGGCGTTGAAGGCCGTGGAGACCGAGCATCCCGATCTGATTCTGCTGGATGTGATGATGCCGGGGCTCAACGGATTTGAGGTAGCGCAACGTCTTCAGGAGTCTCCGGAGACCAAAGAGATCCCAATCATTTTTCTGACCGCCCTGAACGCCACCTCCGATATTGTGCGGGGGTTTCAGGCGGGTGCAAACGACTTTATCTCGAAACCCTTCAACAAGGAGGAGTTGTTGATCCGTATCTCGCATCAGATTTCGCTCATTGCAGCACGGCGCGTGATTACCCAACAGACCGAGGAGTTGCGACGCATCATGTCGGGGCGCGATAAACTCTATTCGGTGATTGCCCACGACCTGCGCTCCCCCATGGCCTCCATCAAGATGATTCTGGATATGGTGCTACTGAGCATTCCGCCCGAACAGATCGGACAGGAGATCTATGATATGTTGAATACGGCAGATCGCACCACCGAAGAGACCTTCTTGCTCCTGGATAACCTACTCAAATGGACAAAGAGTCAGATCGGGCGACTCAATGTGGCCTATCAACACTTCGATATTGTTCCCACGTTGGATGGCGTGGCGCAGATCATCTCCATGTTGGCCAAAACCAAAAACATCACCTTCACCACCGAGTGTCCCGAGGCCTTGGAGGTCTATGCCGACAGCGATATGGTGAAGACGGTGGTTCGCAACCTCTCAAGCAATGCCGTTAAATTCACCCCCGAAGGCGGTGCGGTGCGTTGTTGCGTGGAGCAACAGGGCGACATGGCTGTGGTGAGCGTCATCGACAACGGTTGTGGCATGAGCCCCGAGAGTCAGAGCAAACTACTCAATCCGCAAACTCACTTCAGCACCTTTGGTACGGGCAACGAGGAGGGGTCGGGATTGGGACTGCTGCTATGCCAAGATTTTGTAGAGAAAAACGGAGGAAAATTGTGGTTCGAGTCGGAGTTAGGCAAAGGCTCGACCTTCCACTTCTCAGTTCCTTTGCACGCTCCCGATCCCGTGGAGTCGAAGGAAACAACCCCCACCTCCTTATCATAGGGGGTTGTCAGAGCAACTGTCCGACTAAAGCGGAGGCAAGGCATCGCAACATCTTCCGGCATCCGTTGTGAAACGCTCCTGAAACCATCACGCCCCCGAAGTGGAAATTCACTTCGGGGGCGTGATGGTTTCGAGCGGGGCAGCCGTCGTATCTCGCCAAGCTCCTCTTCGTCTAATCGAGCCCTTTATGCTGCGCCTTGTGTCGCATGATCGCTTAGGCTTTGCCCAAAGGCAGGATCTTCTCTTCGCAGAGGGTGAGCTTCTCGACGCCCGTATCGGTCACCAGGAAGCTATTTTCCACGCCCACGGCTCCTACCCCCGGAAGCACAAACTTCGGCTCCAAGGCAAAGACCATTCCGGCAGCCAACTGCTCTTTGGAGCGGGGAGCCAACACGGGAGCTTCGTTGATTTCCAATCCGATGCCGTGACCCACAAAGCCTGCTTGTTGGCGATGCCCCATAAAGTAGGGAGCCAACTCGGCTTGCTGGGCAATCTCCAACGCCACCCGATAGAGATCGGCAACAGGAGCTCCGGGCGCGGCCATCTGCTGCACACGCTCTTGGATGGTAAGGGCGGTGTCGTGCGCCTTGAGTGCCAGATCGGGTAATTGGCCTACGGAGAAGACACGGGTCATATCGGTCATGTATCCGGTGAAGTTGCCACCCATATCCACCATCACACTCATACCCTCTTGCAGGGGTGTGCCGTTGCTCCCCACCGGAAGCGAGGCATTCAGACCCCCGCCTCCCATTGCAAAATCATAGGGAGAGGGAGTGTCGGCATTATCTCCGGCCAGCAGACTCCCCATGAAGATCTCCATGCTCTGTCCAAAGATACGGAAGATTCCCAGAGAGCCGTGGCGACGCAACTCGCGTTCGATCTCGATCGAGAGATCCAGATCGGTCATGCCCGGGGTGAAGAGCGCTGGAATCTTTTGATAGACCTCCGTATGCAGGGCTCCGGAACGCAGCAACATCCCCACCTCATAGACACTCTTGAAGGTGCGCACCTCACGCAGCACGGGGCTGCCGTTGCCGATCGGGGTTCCTGTGGCAAAGAGTTTGGCATAACGTTGATACTCGGTGTAGGAGATCGCGTCCAACTCCAACAAGGGGTGTGTGGGGAGCGCAATGCCCCGTTCGGCCAAGGCGGTGAGCATCTCTTCGGGCTTGCGGATGTAGATCACGGTGTCGCCATGCAGCTCTACGGGTCGCCGCACGAAGAAGAGCGGTGCGCCTTCGGGCAACAGAAGAGCCATTCCACTGAATATGCGTCCCGAGAGATAGTACAGATTGACATTGCTTGTGACCAGCAAGGCATCGCCTCCGGCACGCTGAAGGGCTTGCTGCAAACGCATCCAACGACCCTTCAACTCATTATCCATGTGTGGATTATACATAAATTAGCGATTTAACGTGAGTTTCACAAAGGAAGACCCACCCAAGTTTAAGTGAAATGTTTGTTCTTATCAATCCGTGAAACTCACGTTAAAGGTTTTTTGCAAAACCTTGTTTTGTTTCGATAACCCCCTCCCAACCTCCCCCACACCGTTGGGGGAGGAGCGGGTCAGTGAATTTCACGAAAGAAGACCAACCCAAGTTTAAGTGAAATGTTTGTTCTTATCCATACCTTCCCTACCCTGTTGGGGAAGGAGCAGGTCAGCGAAATTTCACGAAGGAAGACCCCCATCCATTAAGCACAACGTGTTATTTATTAACAATCAATACAATCAGCACATCAAGCAGATGCCGTAAAGCAAGAGCTCGAATAAGAGGCTATTTTCGGTCGAAGAAGGGACTCTTGGCGGAAGCACTCAGCGGCAGGGCATAGATCACCGGACACTCCGGAAGTACCCCTATACGTCGAGCCGCAGCCCCCATGGAGAACATTACTCGACAGTCGAGTCGCAGGTCGGCAGCTTGTGCGGTCATAGAGCCTAAGGCGATCCCCAGATCGGTGAGGTTCAACGCACAGGGCATTTGCGGATTTTCGAGTTTCGCGGCACAGCTCTCGCAACCGCAATAGCCGCAATTCAGCCCTAAGGTTTGGATGCGGGTTCCTGCCAAAATCACGGCTTGTGCCGAGAGGATGTTGTCGGCATCGCGCAGGAAAAACGGGAGCTCCCGCTCCTTGCCGATCTCGCGTCCGGCCTGAGCCAACGCCCCGATTTGATCGCCCGTCAGCACGACGATCTCCAGCAGATCGACCCCTTTGGCCTTGGGTGCTGTGCGTCCGGCGATCATAATTTGTTGTGCCAAGGCGATCACCACCTCTTCGCGCACTTGTCGTTCGTTAAATAGCATGATGTTCTTCGGATTGATGGATTCGATCCAGATGATGTAATTGAGCCTCGGAGAGCCGAAAAAGCTGCCACTCCTGCATGGGCGTTGCACCCAAGGCTTGATAGAAGGCAATGGCCGAATGGTTCCAATGCAGCGCAACCCACTCCATACGGCGAC
>JAQUZZ010000055.1 GCA_028691095.1 Alistipes sp.
GTGAGGTTGGTCGGAAAGTTTTTCAATATCTTAATGTATTGGTAAACATAAAGATACAAAATTAAATCCAATTAAACAACTGATGATCAGTATTGTAAACCAAATATTTTTAAACAGACTCTTAATAATATGGGACATTTAGATCCAATTATCTCCGACTTGGCGTTAATTCTGGTCGTGGCCGGAATCACCACCTTGTTGTTTAAATGGATGAAGCAACCCGTCGTGCTGGGATATGTGGTGGCGGGTTTTTTGTGTAGTGGTAATTTCTTACTGGAGGGGGTTTCCGATATGGCCAACGTGGATTTGTGGGCGCAGATCGGAATCATCTTTTTGCTCTTTTCCTTGGGACTGGAGTTCAGTTTCAAGAAATTGATGAATGTCGGGGGGCCGGCCTTGATTACGGCCTTGGTGATTATCGTCGGCATGATGTGTACAGGTTTTTTGGCTGGACGCGTGCTGGGATGGACCTCGACGGATAGTATCTTTCTGGGTGGAATGCTCTCCATGTCGTCGACGACGATCATCATCAAGGCCTTTGACGACCTGGGTCTAAAAAGCCAAAAGTTTACTTCGTTGGTTTTCGGGGTGCTGGTGGTGGAGGATCTGTTTGCGGTGGTGCTCATGGTGATGCTCTCGACGCTGTTTGTGCAGCGAACGGTGGAGGAGGTGCAGATCGGGTGGCAGCTCTTCAAACTCATCTTCTTCCTCATCTTGTGGTTTGTGGTGGGAACCTACCTGATCCCCCTCTTCTTGAAAAAGGCACGGCGATTTCTGAATGCCGAGACCCTGTTGATCGTTGCCTTGGGCTTGTGTCTGCTGATGGTGGTGCTGGCCTCGTATGCCGGTTTCTCATCGGCGCTTGGTGCCTTTATCATGGGAACTATCTTGGCCGGAACCGTGGAGTCGGAACGCATCGAGAAGATCGTCTCTCCGGTGAAGGATCTCTTTGGGGCGGTCTTCTTCGTCTCTGTGGGAATGTTGGTCGAGCCCTCGCTGCTGGTGCAATACCTGGGGCCGATCCTGTTTCTTACCGTGGTGGTGATTGTGGGGCAGATCTTCTATGCAACCTTGGGCTTCCTGGTCTCGGGGCAGAACCTGAGGGTGGCCTTGCAGTCCTCCTTCTCGTTGGCGCAGATCGGTGAGTTTGCCTTTATCATCGCCTCCTTGGGATTGACCATGGGCGTGACCAGCTCTTTCCTCTATCCCATTGCCTTCGCCGTGTCGGTGGTGACGACCTTTACCACGCCGTTTATCATGAAACTCAGCGGCTCGGCGCATCGACGCATGATCCGGATTCTTCCTCGTCATGTGAAAGAGTTGCTGGATCGTTACAGCTCCGGTTCGCAGACGGTGAACCATCAACGCGAATGGGTCGCCTTGTTACGCAAGTCGTTGCTAAATATCTTCCTCTATACGATCCTGTTGGGCGGCGTGATGTGGCTCTCGACGGCCTATTATGTCCCCTTTGTGGAGGAGCACTTCCCCGGTTTCTTGGGGCGTTTGATCGCTACGGGGACAACGATTGCCGTCATGGCTCCCCTGTTATGGGCGCTGGCGTTGCGGCATCTGAATCGTCGAATCTTTGTGCCACTATGGAATGATCCGCGGTTCAATCGGGGACTTCTGGTGGCCTTGGCTCTGTTGCGTATCCTGATTGCTTGGATGTTTTTGCTCTCGGTCGTTGCGCATTTGACGGCTTCGCGACTGGGGTCGGTGGTGGTTTTCCTGCTGGTGGTACTCTTTATGGCGCTCTTCTGGAGACGTATCAAACGGGGGTTTCTCCATTTCGAGCAGCAGTTTTTTATCAACCTCAATGAGAAGGATAACAACTCCAAGGTGCATACGGGTAGTGCGCGCGCCAAATACCTACACCTCTCCCGATTGACCGTCTCGGCCGATAGCCCTCTGGTGGGGCAAAGTTTGCAGACGCTGGATCTGCAACTACACTATGGGGTGACCATTGTCTCGGTATTGCGAGGGAGCCATCGCTACAACATTCCATCGGGAGAGATGGTGCTGATGCCCGGAGATCAACTCTCGGTGGTGGGCACCGACGGGCCCTTGCGCCAATTTGCACAGCAGATCGAGACCCCCTTGGGCATCGAGGATCACGAGAATGTGACGATGTATAAGTTCTCCATCTCTCCGCGGTCGGTGTTGGTGGGCATGACGGTCGACCAGTTTGCGATGATGTGTCAGGATGCGTGTACGCTGATCGGCATCGAGCGGAGCGACGGTTCTTATGTGAAGCCGTTGGGATTGGTGCGTTTCCTGCCCGATGATATGGTGTGGATTGCGGGAGATCCGCAGGTGATTCGACGCATTGTCGAGCAGAGTGGCCCGGTGAGCTCCTCGTCGTTGTTGATGCCGCGATCTTGAGTAGATACTCCACCGGAGGTGATACGTGGAGAAGCGTGAAACCGCGAGAGGAGACGCATGGGGGTAGAAATTCCGGAGCGACGCTTTGTCTTTCTTCCTCCGAAACTATACCTTTGTGCGGAAATATTGTTGGAAATGATTAATTTTGAGAGTCTGTGTGCAGTTTAAGCCGACTCTGAATTTACGATACGAATACGGAAGCAGCATCCGGAGCGTTGCGTGCTCAACCCCTCAAATGGTTAAACCCAAGAGGGGGTGTGCGCATCGAAACCGCTCTTTGTGCGAGGTTGCTTCCATGAGTGAAATGCTATGATCGAGTTAGAAAAGCTATTGAAAGCGGTGTCGGTGGTGCGCGCAGAGGGAGATCTGCGGGTGGCGGTGGCATCGTTAGCCTTCGACTCTCGGGAGGTGACCGCGCGGACGCTCTTTTTTGCGACTCGCGGAACACAGACCGATGGTCATCAGTTTATAGATCAAGCCGTGGCACAGGGTGCGGTGGCTGTGGTGTGCGAAGTCCTACCCGCCACATTGCACGAGGGGGTGACCTATCTGCAAGTGGAGGATTCGACGGTGGCCTTGGGGCGTATGGCCTCGGCCTTCTACGGGACACCGAGTCGGCAACTCCGGCTGGTGGGGGTGACCGGAACCAACGGCAAGACCACCACGGCGACGTTGCTCTACCATCTTTTTCGTCGGCTGGGTTACAAAGTGGGGTTGATCTCGACGGTGACCTATTGCATCGACCAAGAGGAGCGTCCCTCGACCCACACGACCCCCGACAGCCTGCGACTCAATCGCATGATGGCCGAGATGGTGGAGCGGGGGTGCGAATACTGCTTTATGGAGGTCAGTTCGCACAGTCTGGTGCAGCATCGTATCGAGGGGTTGTCCTTCACGGGAGCCCTCTTCAGCAATCTGACCCACGATCATCTCGACTACCATCATACCTTTGCGGAGTATATCCGTGCCAAGAAGATGCTTTTCGATGCGTTGCCTCCCGAGGCCTTTGCGCTGACCAATGCCGACGATCGCAACGGGCAGGTGATGGTGCAGAATAGCCGCGCCCAGATACACACCTATGGGCTGCAATCTTTTGCCGATTTCCGATGCCGGATTGTGGAGATGCGCGTGGATGGTATGTTGCTCAATTTGGATGGAGCGGAGGTGTGGGTGCGCTTTTTGGGACGCTTCAATGCCTACAATCTTACGGCTGTCTATGGCGCGGCGCGGCTGTTGGGGGTCTCCAAGGAGGAGATTCTTCCGATCCTCAGTGACCTGCACTCGGTAAATGGACGCTTTGAGGCCATTCACTCCCCGAAGGGCGTGACGGCCATTGTCGATTATGCGCATACGCCCGATGCGTTGCAGAATGTGTTGCGAACCATTCAGGAGATTCGCACCCAAGATCAACGCATTTTGGTGGTGGTCGGATGCGGAGGCAACCGCGACCGCACCAAGCGTCCGGAGATGGCACGCATTGCCGTCGATAGCAGCGATATGGCGATTCTTACCTCCGACAATCCTCGACTGGAGGATCCGGAGGCGATTTTAGAGGATATGAAGCAGGGACTCACTCCTGCCGACTCTTATCTGGTGATCTCCTCGCGTCATGAGGCGATTCGCACGGCAGTGGCGTTGGCTCACCCGGGCGATATTATCTTGCTGGCCGGCAAGGGGCACGAGACCTATCAGGATGTGGCAGGGGTCAAGCACCACTTCGATGACAAGGAAGAGGTGCGAAGTGCGATGGGATTGTAGTTCGATCGGGGGCAGGGAGGCATCGTCGCGTGCGGTGACCTTGAACTTCTTCGGATTGATTCTGCAATGAATAGGGTTGTTTTTTAGGTTGTTTCATGAGCACTGGGGTGCGCAAAATGGATAAAAGAGATGTTTTACCATCTGATTAAATACTTCTCACAGCAGTTTGATATTCCCGGAGCGGGAATGTTTCTTTCGTTGTCGTTTCGTGCTTCGATGGCGATTATTTTGGCTTTGGTGATCGGGATGATCTTCGGTCGTCGCATCATTCAATTTTTACAGCGTAAACAGATTGGCGAGGAGGTGCGCAACCTCGGACTGGAGGGGCAGTTGCAGAAACGCGGAACCCCGACGATGGGAGGCATCATCATCCTGATCTCGATTTTGGTGCCGATTCTGTTGTTCGGAGATCTGACCAACATCTACACCCAGTTGATGATTATCTCGACCTTATGGCTTGGGCTGATCGGCTTTATCGACGATTACATCAAGGTGTTCCGTAAAAACAAGGAGGGTCTCAGTGGCCGCTACAAGATCGTAGGGCAGGTCGGCTTGGGACTGATCGTGGGATGTGTCATGTGGTTGAGCCCCCAGATCGTTGTCAAAGAGAAGTTTGTGGGGCAAACCCCACGGCCTCAGGTGGAGTATGTGACCGACAACGGAACCCGCAGCACGGTCTATGTGACGCCGGCGGAGAAGAGCATCAAGACGACGATCCCCTTTGTCAAAAATAATGAATTCGACTACCATTGGCTGATTCCGGGACACGGAGCGCAATCCGACCTGTGGAGTTGGTTGGTCTATGTGGTGATGGCAACGCTGGTGATTACGGCGGTCTCCAACGGAGCCAACCTGACCGACGGATTGGACGGATTGGCATCGGGTGTGTCGGCCACCATTGTGGTGATCTTGGGGATTCTGGCCTACCTCTCGGGAAATATCATCTATGCCGACTACCTGAACATCATGTATATCCCATTTAGTGGAGAGTTGGTGATCTTTGCGGCCGCTTTTGCCGGTGCGCTGTTCGGATTTCTGTGGTACAACTGTTATCCGGCTCAGGTCTTTATGGGGGATACGGGAAGTTTGGCGATCGGCGGTATCATTGCGGTGTTCGCGCTGTTGATCCGCAAAGAGTTGTTGCTGCCGATTCTGTGTGGCATCTTTTTTATCGAGAGCTTGTCGGTGATCCTGCAAGTAGGGTACTTTAAATATACGAAGCGACGCTATGGGGAGGGTCGGAGGATCTTCCTGATGTCGCCGTTGCATCATCATTTTCAGAAAAAAGGTCATTTTGAGTCGAAAATCGTGGTTCGTTTTTGGGTGATCCAACTGCTGTTGGCCGCCATTACGATCGCCACCTTGAAGATTCGGTAGGCCGAAAAAAAAGAATCGGCGTGCGCAAGGGTGAATCTGTCACGGTTGACAGCGAGCCTCTTGTCTCATGAATCGCACAAAATCGGGCGAGGCGGCAGCGGCTGCCAAACCGCGTGAGTGTACAATGAAGATTGAAAACATGGAACGAATTGTCGTATTGGGCGGAGGCGAAAGCGGTTGCGGAGCTGCCGTGTTAGCTAAAGTTAAGGGATTGGAGGTTTTTCTTTCGGATCAAGGAGAGATTGCCCCGAAGTATAAAGCATGGTTGGAGCAGTGGAAGATCGAGTACGAAGAGGGGGGGCACACTGCGGCTCGCATTCTGTCGGCTGATCGTGTGGTGAAGAGTCCCGGGATTCCGGAGAAGGCTCCGATGGTGAAGGCGCTGCGGGCACAACAGACCCCGATTATCTCGGAGATCGAGTTTGCGGCTCCCTATTGTAAAGCGCGCACCATCTGCATCACCGGAAGCAACGGAAAGACCACCACCACCACCCTGACCTATCGTATGTTGAAGGAGGCGGGAATGAACGTGGGGCTGGCCGGAAACATCGGGGAGAGCTTTGCGTTGGCCGTAGCTACGGCGGAGTATGATTGGTATGTGATCGAGTTGAGCAGCTTCCAGTTGGATGGCTGTTATGACTTTCGTGCGGATATTGGGGTGTTGATGAATGTGACGCCCGATCACTTGGATCGCTATAACTACTGTTTGCAAAATTATGTTGATAGTAAATTCCGGATCTTGCAGAATCAGGGAGCGGCAGAGCGATTTATCTATTGTGCCGACGATCCGTTGACCTTAGAGAACCTACCCAAACACGCCTTGCCGATGCAGACCCTGCCTTTCAGTGTCAAGCAAAGTGCAGGGTGTGCTGCCAAATTGCTGGAGGGTGGAGTGCTGTGGGCCGGAATCGAGGAGACTTCGGTGGAGCTCCCGATAGAGGAGTTGCGCATCAAGGGGAAACACAATCTCTACAATGCGATGGCGGCCTCTTTGGCAGCACTCTCTGCCGGAGTGGCTCCCGCGTCGATCGTGCGGACGTTGCGCACCTTTGAGGGGGTCGAGCATCGGTTGGAGCCGTGTGGTACGG
Source organism: Alistipes sp. (assembly GCA_028691095.1). Classification (GTDB taxonomy): domain Bacteria; phylum Bacteroidota; class Bacteroidia; order Bacteroidales; family Rikenellaceae; genus Alistipes_A. The sequence goes on from JAQUZZ010000055.1 coordinate 6,606, forward strand.
TGGAGGGTGTGGAGTATATCAACGACTCGAAGGCGACGAATGTCGATTCGGTGTGGTATGCCCTGGAGAGCATGACGCGTCCGGTGGTGTGGATTGCCGGAGGAACCGATAAGGGAAACGATTACAGTCAGCTCTATGAATTGACAGATCGGCATGTGAAGGCACTGGTCTGCATGGGTGTCGCCAATGAGAAGTTGATCGCAGCCTTTGGAGAGCGACTGCCGCGCGTCGAGAATACCCATTCGCTGGAGGAGGCGATGGCCACTGCGCGGGCTTGTGCCGAGGCGGGAGATGTGGTATTGCTCTCTCCGGCGTGTGCCAGCTTCGATTTGTTTAAGAATTACGAGGATCGAGGGGAGCAGTTCAAAGCTTGGGTGGCCTCACAGGGTAAAGAGAAATAGGGGATATGACACAAGAGGAGGAATCATCGAATGCGAAGAGCTTGTGGCAACGTCTGGGAACCCGTTTTTTCGGAGGCGACCGGGTGTTGTGGATCATTATTGCGATTCTCTCGATTGCCTCGCTGTTGGTGATCTACTCCTCCACTGCTTCCATGGCGTATCGCAAGGCCGGAGGGGATACGGCACACTATTTTCTGCAACAATTCAAATTTATCATTCTCGGTTTTGCGGCGATGATCTTTGTGCATCGCTTTGACTATCAGCGATACGCTCGACCGCGACTGTTGTCGTTGGTCTTCGGAGTTGCACTCTGCTTTACGTTGCTCACCTTCTTCGTGGGGGTCAACTTCAACGACGCTTCGCGCTGGTTGCGCATCCCGATCTTGGGGGTCACCTTCCAGCCCTCCGACTTTCTGCGTATTGCGCTGATTGGCATCTTGGCGCGTCAGTTGGCGCGCCGGCAGAAGGGCATTGAGCGAATGCCTCTGCTGCCCTCCCTGAGTGTGGCGGCGTGGCAGCAAAATCCGGATAAGCATTTCAATATCTTCCTGCATAACACCCTGCCGATCTTGGGCCCGATTGCTGTGGCTTGTGGGGTGATTTTTTTCTCCAACTTCTCGACCGCAGCGATTACCTTTGTGACGTGTTGCATCATGCTCTATATGGGGCGGGTGCGGGTGCGTGAGATTCTGCGGGTCGTGACCTTGGTGACCTTGGTGATGGTGGTGGTGGTGACGGTGATGTGCATCTTCGACATCGGCCGTTCCCGAACCTGGGCTTCGCGTGTGGGAATCAAGCTGACCGATAATACCGAACAGGTCGAGCAACGATCTC
>JAQUZZ010000056.1 GCA_028691095.1 Alistipes sp.
CTTCCCCCACGGGTGCGCCAGCTCTGTCGGACGTTCGGATTCCGATGCGGGGAGGTCACCATCCGCAATACGCGTACCCGCTGGGGTAGTTGCTCTGCCGACGACAACCTCTCCCTCAGCCTCCACCTGATGAAGCTCCCCGATGAGTTGACGGATTACATCCTCTTGCACGAACTCTGTCATACCCGTCATAAAAATCACGGCCCGGCCTTCTATGCGCTACTCAACCAAGTCACCTCCGGACGTCATCCTCAACTTCTCAAGGCTCTCAAAGCCTACACCACCCGATGGTGAGAAGAGCGAGTGTGAGGTCTCGAAAACCCCAGTCCTCCCCAAGGATTGGAGGAGGAGTGGGTGAGCCGTGCTTGATGAATGGTAAAAATTGGAGAACCTTACGTTTTTTAGGGTTTTTTCCCTACCTTTGGGAGGCAATATGCAGGGCGCGAAAGGATGCGATCTGAAATCACTCCTCGCACGGCCGGCATGGGAAATTGTTAAAAACACTCATCCTATGAAAACACGCTATTATCTTCTACTCCTTACGTTGCTTCTCTGCGGAAGCGGGGTCTCAACGCTTCAGGCCAAAGGCCCGATTCAGCTCGGTATCAAGGCTGGTCTCCAAAGCCAGAGTATGCACGCTTCAAAAGATGATCTGTTGGGTGTCTTCTCGGCCGATCGCGATTTCGGATACCAATTGGGTTTCGTCGCCCGCTTCAATCTCCCCATGTGGTATGTACAACCGGAGTTGGTCTATGCCAACCACCGATTCACGATGAATATGGAGGATGACGCTTCGACGAAGGTTCGGGTCAATAACTTGGAACTCCCGATCTTGGTGGGATGGAAAATCGCTTTCTTCCGACTCTTCGGTGGCCCGGTCTTTACCTTGATGAACAATACCAGTACCAAGATGAAATCCTCCTCGGAGGCCATCAATGTCGAATTAATCAAATCCACCATCGCCTATCAACTGGGTGTCGGTGTCGAGTTGGGTCGCATTGGTGTCGATATGCGCTATGGAGGACAGTTCAAGAAGGCCGAGTATTCCGTGATGAAGGGAACTCAGCCGGCTCGCAACTACCGTATGAGTATGAACCAGTGGCAGCTGAACGTCTGCTATATGTTCTAAGCTCTGCGTGCTATTGATTCGCAATCCATACGGCATATATCGTAACGAAAGGGCTTAATCATGCTTTGGAATGACTCAATCGATTCACAGCGAACGACAGGAAGTGCTTTCTTGCGAAAGAGCCTCGTCGCACAATCGGATACTGGAGTACCAACGCTTGCTGCTTAACTTGCAACTATGACAACTACACAAAAGGAGCTTTCGATAGAAGGGGTTGATCCCTTGGAATTTTACGGCGCGGCGGATGCGAACCTCGAAGCCTTTCGGAAGAAATTTCCGAAGCTCCAGATTGTGGCGCGGGGAACCACCCTCAAGGTCATGGGGACGGAAGAATCGACCGAACGCTTTGCCTCGAAATTCAACGAAGTCCTTGCCTATTTCCGCAAATACGGGCATCTCTCGCCACGGGTTATTGATCAATTCTGTGACGGGGGACTCTCTGCTGCCGTCGCCGAGGAGGAGCTCTCCGATCCGGAGATTATCGTTTATGGCAACAACGGCCTGACGGTACGTGCGCGCACCGTCAATCAGTTGCGGATGCTGAAGCTCTATGCGGGCAACGATCTGCTCTTTGCCGTGGGGCCGGCCGGATCGGGCAAAACCTACACCGCCATCGCCTTGGCTGTGCGTGCCTTGAAAAACAAAGAGGTCAAACGCATCATTCTCACACGTCCGGCCGTGGAAGCTGGTGAAAAGTTGGGTTTCCTGCCCGGTGACATGAAAGAGAAGCTCGATCCCTATCTTCAGCCCCTCTATGATGCCCTGAACGACATGATTCCTGCGGCTAAGTTGAGTAAGTTCATGGAGGACGGAACCGTGCAGATTGCTCCGTTGGCCTATATGCGCGGACGCACCTTGGACAATGCCTTCGTTATTCTGGACGAAGCCCAAAATACCACGGTTTCGCAAATCAAGATGTTTCTCACCCGTATGGGTAAGAATGCACGCTTTATCGTTACGGGCGACCTGACACAGATCGACCTGCCGCGTCATGCCGACTCCGGATTGACGCCGGTGATCCGTATGCTGCAAGGCATCGACGGCATCGGCATCGTCGAGTTCGACAATCGGGACATCCTGCGTCATCGGTTGGTCAAACACATTGTCGAAGCCTTTGAACAGCACGGGGTTGGCGAGTCTCACGAAGTCTAATCTTTTTTCCACGGACTGCGCTGGATACACCGATACGCTGGTTGCTTATAAATAGCACTGTGTGCTTAAAACATAGAAAGATCATGAAAGCCATTGTAAAAACCCAATTCGAGTTCGACGGACAGAAGAGCCTCTACACCGGTAAAGTCCGTGACGTCTATAACATCGACGATCAATATCTGGTGATGGTGGCCAGCGACCGGATCTCGGCCTTTGACGTTGTATTGCCCAAAGGGATTCCCTTCAAGGGTCAGGTGCTCAATCAGATCGCATCGAAATTTCTGGATGCCACCTCAGATATATGTCCCAACTGGAAGATTGCCTCTCCCGACCCGATGGTCACCGTCGGTCATCGTTGCGACTCCTTCCCCGTAGAGATGATTGTGCGTGCCTACCTGACCGGAAGTTCGTGGCGCGATTACAAAGAGGGAGCACGCGAAATCTGCGGCGTACCCATCCCCGACGGAATGCGCGAACACCAACGCTTCCCGCAACCGATCGTCACGCCGACCACCAAAGCGGAGATCGGATCCCACGACCAGAACATCTCCAAAGAGGAGATCATCGCGCGGGGCTTGGTCTCCAAAGCGGATTAGGAGACCTTGGAGCGATACGCCTTGGCTCTCTTCCAACGTGGCTCCGAGATGGCTGCTGCCCGCGGACTGATCTTGGTCGACACCAAATATGAGTTCGGTAAAAAAGACGGCGAGATCTACCTGATCGACGAGATTCACACTCCCGACAGTTCCCGCTATTTCTATGCCGAGGGCTATGAGGAGCGTTTTGCCAAGGGTGAACCGCAGCGTCAGCTCTCCAAAGAGTTTGTGCGCGAATGGCTTATGGAGCATGGATTCCAAGGAAAGGCCGGCCAGCAAGTGCCTGAGATGACCGATGAATTTGTGAATAGCGTGAGCGACCGCTACATTGAGCTCTACGAGCACATTACTGGCGAGAAATTTGCAAAAGATAGCTCAGAGGATATTTTGGAGCGCATCGAGCACAACGTCAAAAACCTGTTGGCACGTTTGCGCTAAAGGTTTTTGCAAAAAACCTTTAACGTGAGTTTCACGAATCGGTAAGCACAAACGTTACATTTTCCATCTTGTGGGTCTCATTCGTGAAACTCACGTTAACTAAACTCCGATGAATACGCAAATCGAACAACTTGAGCCGTGCGAAGTGTGGGCTCAATTCAAAAAGATCACTCACGTACCTCGTCCTTCGGGGCACGAAGAGGCTATTCGTAACTTTCTGATCCATACCGCCCAAGAAATTGGGGTAGAGGCACTGCGCGACGAAGCTGGCAACATCATTCTTCGCAAAGCCGCCTCCCCGGGGATGGAGTCTTGCAAAGGTGTGATCCTCCAGGCTCACATGGATATGGTTCCGCAGAAGAATCGCGATAAGAGGTTCGATTTTGTGCAGGATCCGATTCAGGCCTATGTCGATGGGGAGTGGGTTACGGCCGACGGAACCACCTTGGGGGCTGACGACGGAATCGGCATTGCTGCGATCTTGGCCGTGATGGCTTCCAAAACCCTGAAACATGGCCCATTGGAGGCTTTGATTACCAGCTCGGAGGAGACGGGAATGGAGGGTGCGCGCCTGCTGAAGGGTGGCCTTCTGCAAGGTGAGATCCTGCTGAACTTGGACTCCGAGAGCGAAGGGGAGTTGTGCGTCGGATGTGCCGGAGGCTTAGACCTTACGGCTACGCTCAATTATACGACCGAACCGGCTGCGGGGGCATGGAGCCCTCTGCACCTTGAACTCAAGGGCTTGAAAGGCGGTCATTCGGGAGTCGAGATTCATCTGGGACGCGGCAATGCCAACCTGCTGCTGGCTCGTTTCCTGAAAATGGCGCTGGAGCAATATGGCGTTCGGCTGGTTGCGATGGACGGAGGAGGACTCCGCAATGCCATTCCGCGCGAAGCCTCGGCCGTCATTTTGGTGCCTACAAGCCAAGTCGCTGCATTCCAAGAGGCGGTGAAACAATACCATGCTACCCTCACCGAGGAGTATCAGGGCATTGAGGAGGGTATTGTACTCCATGCCACCCCTTGCGAGTTACCCCAAGCGATGATGACCGAAGCCTCAGCCGAACGAATCATCAATACCCTCTATGGCTGCCCCAACGGCGTCTACACCATGAGTCCCTCAATGGCGGGTATGGTACAGACCTCTACGAACCTCTCCCGCATCATCACCCACGAAGGAGAGGCGCAGATCTTCTGCCTCTTGCGCAGCTCGATCACCAGCGAGAAGTTGGCACTCAGTGCCAAGATCGACGCAGTGTGTCGTCTGGGTGGAGCGAAGGTCGAGACCAGTGGCGGTTATGATGGTTGGAATCCCAATATGAATTCCCCGATTCTACACACCATGGTGGCCTCCTACCAAACCCTATTCGGGAAAGCGCCCATCGTGGGTGCCATACATGCTGGATTGGAGTGTGGCATCATCAGCACCAACTATCCCTCGTTGGATATGATCTCGTTTGGCCCCACCATCTGTCACCCTCACTCCCCCGACGAAAAGGTCAACATTGCCTCGGTGGCGCGATTCTGGCACTATCTGACCGACACGTTGAGTCATATTCCTGTGAAATAATCCAACATGGACGCTTCGATCTCCACGAAATGGTTTGCCATTGTCAACCCCGTTGCCGGAAGCGGCAAGGGGTTGGCCGATTGGCCCTTGATTAGCCGACTGTTACGCGACCAACACATCACTCCCGAGTACGTCTTCACCGAGCACAAATACCACGCTACGGAATTGGCCGTGGAGGCCGTGCGCAACGGTTTCCGCAAAATCATCGTCGTGGGGGGGGATGGAACCATTCATGAGGTGGTCAACGGTCTCTTTATCCAGCAGGAGGTTCCTACGACGGAGGTGCTGTTGAGTGTGATTGCCGTGGGGACGGGCAACGACTGGATCCGTATGTTCGGCATTCCGCGTAAATATTCCGAAGCCATTCGAGCCATCGCCGAAGGGTACTCCTTTCTCCAAGACGTCGGGCGTCTCTCCTACTACCAAGCCTCCTACCCCCAGAGTCGCTATATGGCCAACGTGGCGGGTGTCGGTTTTGACGCCTACGTCAATCGTCGCTACAACCACCTCAAAGAGGAGGGGCGTCGCGGGAAATGGCTCTATCTGTGGAGTACCCTCAAAGCCGTTCTGAAATACTCCTCCACGGGGGTTAAGATCTATGTGGACGACACCTTGGTCGTGAATGATTTGGTGTACAGTGCCACCATCGGTATTGGAAAGTACAACGGGGGCGGTATGCTTCAAACTCCGGATGCCATTGCCGACGACGGTCTCTTCGACTTGACGGTCATTCGCAAGATGAGCCGTTTGAGTGTCTTGGCTCATTTCAAGGTGCTGTTCAACGGCAAAATCTATCAACTGGAGACCACCAGCCTCAATCGGGGTCGCAAGATCCGCATCGAATCCTCTCCGGAGATTGCCGTGGAGGTTGACGGCGAGGCCCTGGGTTACTCTCCCTTTGAGTTTGAGATCATCGACCGCGCAGTGCGTGTTGTGGTGGCTCATCGATTCTTGGAGGAACAGACCGAGACCCCGGTTTCCCATCCGTAGTGTTTCCGGGCGACGACGCCCACGAAGATTCGCCTTCCCCTTACGTACAGCGTGTGCTGTTGATAAGCAAGCAACGCATCGGTGTATCAGGCATATCCCGTGACGAAAGGGTTTAATCCCTCTTTGGGTTTGTTGAGATGACACATTGTCCGGTTCTCTTGGGAGCCGGACTTTTTTGTGTATGTGTTTTGAATCGCATGGAGGGAGGAATTTTTCGCCCGAATAGCGGGAAAGTGTAGCGGAAATTTGCTGAAATACAGAATTAACGCTATATTTGTTTAACCAAGTTTGTGTAATTCTTACCCTCCGATTTATGCTACCCCCTCGGATTTCACCTTTACCCCGTAAAGATGGAACCCGCGTGATTTATAACCCCTACTGAAAACTACAACCCCTTAATCTAAACCATCATGAAGAAACTCTATCTTTGGTCTGTGCTCCTGATGCTGGTCGGCGTCTCCTGTGAGGAGAAGCAAGCGACGCAAGTGCAGGAACTGACGGTCGAGATGCGTACCAATCCGATCGGATTGGATGTCTCACAACCGCGCTTCAATTGGATGATCACCCAAGCAAAGCCCAACACCATGCAGACCGCCTATCGGGTGGTGGTTGCAGGCTCTGCGGCCGACCTGAAAGGGGAGCAGAATCTGCTTTGGGATTCGGGTACAGTCACTTCGGATCAATCGACCTTTGTGACCTATGCCGGCACTCCGCTGGAATCACGCAAAACCTACTTCTGGAAAGTCTTTGTTACCACCTCTCAGGGCGACTCGCTCTGGAGTAAACCGGCACAGTGGACGATGGCTCTGCTGGACTCCACCGACTGGAAGTCTCAATGGATCGGAACCGACAGCTTGATCGGCCCCAATGAGACGTTGGAGGGAAACACCCGCGTGGCTGCGCGTTATCTGCGCAAAGAGTTTGCCGTCGACAAAAAGATCGAATCGGCAATGCTCTATATCTCCGGACTCGGACTCTACGAGTGTTATCTTAACGGACAGAAGGTGTCGCAAGATATTTTTGCCCCCACGGCTTCGGACTATCACAAACAGGTGTATTACAACACCTATGACGTGCAGTCTTTTATGCGTGACAAGAAAAACACCCTCGGCGTGGTCTTGGGCAACGGACGTTACGTCGCCTTGCGTAGTCAGGGACACTACCACTTCGGGATGCCGAAGCTCTTGGCGCAGCTGGAGATCACCTACACCGACGGTTCTCAGAGTGTGATCGTCAGCGATGAGAGCTGGAAGTTGACCGCCAACGGCCCGATCGTAGCCAACAACGAGTTTGATGGCGAGGAGTATGATGCCAACAAAGAGATGAAGGATTGGAGCAAGAGAGGCTTCGACGACCAGGCATGGATGAACGCTCAGATTGTGGGAGCGCCTGCCGGAAAACTCTCCGCACAGCTCAACCCGAACATTGCTACCATGGAGCAACTGACTCCCAAGTCCATTAAGCAGCTCAATGACAGTACCTATGTGCTGGATATGGGGCAGAATATGGTGGGCTGGCTCGCGGTTACACTCAAGGGACAGAAAGACCGTCCGATCCGGATGCGTTTCTCCGAGACCCTCAAAGACAACGACTCCCTGTATATGGCCAACCTGCGTGGAGCCAAGGTGACCGACATCTACGTGCCCAGTACCGACGGAC
>JAQUZZ010000057.1 GCA_028691095.1 Alistipes sp.
CGGAACGCTGCTGTGGGCGCGCACCGATCGGGAGCCTTGTGTGGCCTTGGGCTATATTCCGTTCCGATGGAGTCAGGAGATTGCCCAGTCCTACTATGCCGAGACCTACTATCGGGAGTTGATCCTCTCGCACATCGACAACCTCAATCTGTTCTATGTGGCCGCCACACGCGCCGAGCAGGAGTTGCATCTGTTCTATGGGTCGGGGACGCACAAAGAGGTGAAATCAATTCGTCACCTGATCCAAGATGCCTTGGTGTCGCAGGCCGAGAATCGGGTGCAACTTGGAACCGAGCAGGGGCGGGTTGTCGACCAACCCTGGGGACGCTGTTATCACTTCGGGGAGCCGGTCACGCCCTGTCGCACGCCACAGGATACGCCCGAGCTGCTGAGCGAATATCCGGTGAGTTTCAATCGGAATGCCCTCAAGTTTCGACTCTCGTCCCAGCGGTACTTTGAGCAGGAACCTTCGACGCCCTCCTTGCGGAGTTACGGTGTGATGATGCACCGGGTTTTTGAGCAGATCCGCTACCGCGAGGAGATCGCTCCGCAGTTGGCGCGTATGCGAACCGAGGGAGAGCTCTCCGCTTCGGAGGCTGAGGAGTTGAAGCGTCGGATTGTGCGTGCAATGGAGAATCCGCAGATTGCCTCGTGGTTCGACGTGCGGTGGAGTCAGGTGCTCAATGAACACTCGATTTTGGTACCTCAGGATGCGACGCAACGTCGTCCCGACCGTGTGTTGACCCGTGGTACGGAGGCTACGGTGGTCGATTACAAGTTCGGGCATCGTCGGGTCAAGGCGCATGGGCGTCAGATTGCCTCCTATATGGCCTTGTTGCAACGGATGGGCTACCGTGAGGTGCACGGCTACCTGTGGTATGTCGAGTTGGAGGAGGTGGAAGAGGTGTGCATTTAAGTAATTCCAAAGAAGAATCGAACCCTTGCCCGCACCCGCACCCTCACGGCATTTGCTGGATATAACGGACGAGGGTATTGCTATAAATTGAACCCTGTGCTTAAAACGATCGGCCGCGCACTCCCAAAGAGAGAATGCACGGCCGATGGGCTATAAGACAGGCGGATCGCCTACCAGAGCGTAAAGCGGATCAGCACCGAGTGTTCGATCTTGATCTTCTGGAACTCCAGAGGGGGTGCAGCGCCTTCGGCGAGTTCATCGTTGGCGACGGCGGCACTCTTGGCAAACATCACCGGAAGGGCGCGTGGCGTGTTGAAGCCGAAATCTTGAATGTAGATGGCCTGACGGATCTTCTGCCCGATGGCCTCGGCCAGTACTTGTGCGTCCTTCTGGGCATTCTGAGCCGCCTCACGACGTACCTGTTGTTGCAGCTCTTCGAGGTTGGAGACCGTGGTACGCGTCAGGTTGACGTCCGACACACCGGTGGATTGCAACGCTTGGAAGACCTTAGCCAACTGCTCGGCACTGTTCACCTTGAGTTGGAACGTCTTGGTGGCCAGTACGGCATCTTTGCGCAGAAAGAAGGATTGCAGATCGCTCGACATATCGGCTACCGAAAGGGCTTTGTCGACCTCGATACCCGCTGCTTTGAGTGCCTTAATCATGGACTGCTGTTGTTGCTCGACCGACACTTTGCCCTTGTTGTCCTTCTCAGTGATGACAATACGGAGGTAGATTTCGTCGGGGACAACTTCCATCTCGGCGCGACCGTTCACCTCCACATAGGGCTGGTCGATAAAATTCTTGGTCTGCTGCGCCTCAAGCGCAACGCAGCAACAGAGTGCTGCCACAGTGACGATCCATCCTTTCATAATCTCATTTTTTATTAAGCACAACGTACTATTTATGGCAATGACCTCATCGAGACATCCAGCAAATGCCGTGAGGGTGCGGGTGCAGGTGCGGGCAAGGGTTCGATTCTTCTTTCGGGTTACGGCGTCTCTCCCTCCACAATGGAGCGGGTCGATGGTGACCGGACGTGCTATGCCGAGATCCTGCCTAAGCTCCTGTTCGCGATGACCTTCCAAAGAGTTAGAGGCTTGATTGCTCCGAAATGTTGCATCGTCTGACCATTTGTACCACATTTTCCACGTGCTGGGTGTGCGGAAACATATCGACCGGCTGAATGCGCGTGACCTGATAGGCGGCATCGAGTAGGGCAAGGTCTCGCGCTTGCGTGGCCGGATTGCAACTGACGTAGACGATCCGTTGAGGGGCTGCTGCAAGAATCGTGCGAATCACATCTTCGTGGACGCCGGCACGCGGAGGATCGAGGATCACCACGTCGGGGTGGCCGTTGGCGGCGATGAAGGAGGCGTTGAGCACATCCTTCATATCTCCGGCATAGAAGCGGGTGTTGTCGAGTCCATTCAGCTCGGCATTGACCTTTGCATCTTCGATGGCTTCGGGAACATACTCGATGCCCACCACCTTGCGGCAATGGCGGGCGACGAAGTTGGCAATGGTTCCGGTTCCCGTATAGAGATCATAGACCACCTCCTCGCCTTGCAGTTCGGCAAAGTTACGCGCTACCTCATAGAGACGCAGAGCCTGTGCCGAGTTGGTTTGATAGAAGGATTTGGGCCCGATCTTGAAGCGCAACGACTCCATCTGCTCAAAAATATGGTCGCGTCCGGCAAAACATCGAATCGGAAGGTCTGAGATGGTGTCGTTGAATTTGGGATTCACCACATACATCAGGGCGGTGATCTGTGGAAACGCGTTGGCAATGTGGTGCATCAACGCCTCGATACGCGGAGTGTCCTCTTCGCCGAAGACCACGATGCACATCACCTCACCCGTGGAGGCGGTGCGGATAATCAGATTCCGCATCAGTCCCGTGTGTTCGCGGACGTTGTAGAAGGTGTAGCCCTGTTCCAGGGTATAGCGACGGATCTCGTTGCGCAGTGCATTGGAGGGTTCGGCTTGGAGGTAGCAGCGCGAGATGTCGAGCACTTTGTCGAACATATTCGGAATGTGGAATCCCAAGGCGGGCGAAGCCTCTAAATCGACTCCTGAGGCCACCTCCTCGGAGGTGAGCCACCGTCGATGGGCAAAGGTGAATTCGAGTTTGTTGCGATAGTTGAACTGTTGTTCCGATCCGAGAATCGGGGAGATCTCGGGCAGCGTGATCTTGCCGATGCGTGAGAGTTGATCCCAGACTTGTTGCTGCTTGAATCGGAGTTGTTCGGTGTAGGGGAGATGTTGCCATTTGCACCCTCCGCACACCCCATAATGGGCGCAAACCGGTTCGACGCGCAAGGGCGACTTCACGATATAACGCACGACGAAACCCTCCATGAAACGACGTCGCTTGCTGCGAATCTGGACGTCGACCACGTCACCCGGCACGGTCATCGGGACGAAGACCACTACGTCGTTGTATTTTCCTAATGCTTTGCCCTCCGCGGCGATGTCGATGATGTGCAACCCTTCGATGAGCGGATAATTTGCTTTTTTTCTTGCCACAGTCTCTGTCTGTTAAGCACTTTCGTGCGATGGGGGATGTGAATCGCTGTTGCTTGGGGTGCGGAGCGATGCACATACCGTAAAAGGATCTCCGAAGCGGTGGTTTTTTGCTACAGAAAGCATTCCGTGCGACGCATAAGCCCCAAACACGTGGCCTATGGAGGCAGAAGTCCTGCGAAGTAACCCGAAAGAAGGAGCGAACCCGTGCCTTCGCCCTCACTCTCACTCTCACCCTCACTCACTCTCACCCTCACTCTCACTCACTCTCACCCTCACTCTCACTCTCACGGCATCTGTTCGATGTCCCGACGAGGACATTGCCATAAAAATTCTTTTTGGCTGCTTAAAACCGCTTCTATATTTTTGGCAAAGGTAATGATATACTATCTTTGTCTGAAATTTTGGAACTGCAAAAGTTATGATTACCGTAAAGATTATCGTCTCCAACCCTTTTCAGGAGAATACCCTGGTGCTCTCCGATGCTACGGGCGAATGTATTATCATCGATGCCGGAATGTACAACGCCCAGGAGAATCGGGCGCTGACCCAATATATCGCCGAGGCAAAGCTGCGCCCCGTAATGGCTGTCAATACCCACGGGCACGTCGATCATATGTTGGGTGTAAATTTCGTCAAGCAGACCTATGGCATCCCCTTCGCGTTGGATGGTCGGGATAACTTCCTGATTGAGTCGGCACCGACGCACGGCGCCATCTACGGATTCAAGGTGGATGCGGTTCCTACGGTCGATCGGGATCTTCAGGGAGTACCGACCTTGCAGTTCGGGGAGACGACCCTTCAGATCATCGAAACCCCGGGGCACACCCCCGGTCATATCTGTCTCTATCAACCCGAACAGAAGTTGCTCGTTACGGGGGATACCCTCTTTCGCGAGAGCATCGGACGCACCGATCTTCCGGGAGGCGATTACAGCTGGATCATGCGCAGCATTCTGGATAAGTTGATGCCGCTGGGTGATGAGGTGCATTTCTACCCGGGTCACGGACAGGATAGCACGATCGGACACGAAGCCCTCTACAATCCCTTTGTGACCGAGGTGATGGGGGGTGAGGTGAATTACGACTGTTAGCCCGCCACGACGCGTCGCGCATCGAGGCTCTAAAATATTAGGCGCAAGTGGGGTTCGTAGGTCGAACGCCATAGTGCCATAAAACAATAATTGCAGTGCTCCGACCGAGGAGGCTGCTTAGATCGAATTTCATGGGAACAATCGGACGTGCCGTGCGCACAACACTCTATCGCACCCTTTCGTTGGAGCACTATCTTCGGGTGTTGAGTGGCCTCTATCTGTGGGGCTATCGACTTCGGATCTCCCCTCATGCCGGAGCGTATGAATACCCCTGTTTCTTGCGACAGGTGGTACAACAGGGAGATACGGTGTTGGACATCGGAGCCAATCTCGGATACTATGCCTATGCCTTCTCGACGTTGGTGGGAAGTCAGGGAGCGGTGCATGCCGTGGAGCCGGTGGCTCCGATTCGGCAGGTGTTGCGCCACAACCTGCGGCATTGTGCCAACGTGAAGATCTATGACTGTGCGTTGGGCGACCACGAGGCGGTGATCCGGATGGGGAACGCCACGGTGGAGCGCAACGGCTATTTCGGCACGGGACAGAATTTCGTGGTAGATAAACCCACCGAGGGGTTGACGCTGGTGGAGTTCGAGGCGCAGATGCGTTGCGGAAGTCGGTTGTTCGAGGCGTTGGATCGGATTGACTTTGTGAAGTGCGACATCGAGGGGTACGAACGGGTGGTGATGCCCGAGATGCGTCCCTTGTTTGAACGTCATCACCCGACGCTGCTCATCGAAACCGGAGGCGAAACCCGTCGCGCGATCACCGCCCTGTTTGAGTCGATGGGATACAAAGGGTATACCTTGCAGCATGGCGCGTTGACTCCACTGACGGAGGCCGATACCAAAGATATTTTCTTTATTCATGAGATGCGTAAGGCGCATTTTGCAAAGTTATTGCAGGCATGAGACTGGATATACTGACCGTGGTTCCGGAGCTGTTGCAGAGTCCGTTGAATGAGTCGATCCTGAAGCGGGCGCAACAGAAAGGCTTGGTGGAGATCGTGATTCATAACATCCGCGACTACACGTTGGATAAACATCGACAGGTGGATGATTACCCCTTTGGGGGGGAGGCTGGCATGGTGATGAAACCGGAGCCCATCTTTCGCTGCGTGGAGGCCTTGCAGGCAGAACGTCACTACGACGAGGTGATCTACACCTCCCCCGACGGTATTCAGTATAATCAGCACGAGGCCAATCGGCTCTCGACCTTAGAGAATCTCATCATCCTGTGTGGTCACTACAAAGGGGTCGATTACCGCGTGCGGGAACAGTTGATTACGCGGGAGATCTCGATCGGCGACTACGTGCTGACCGGAGGTGAGTTGGCCGCGGCAATCATTGCCGACAGCGTGGTGCGCATCATTCCCGGAGCCATTGGCGATGAGGCCTCGGCGCTGACCGACAGCTTTCAGGATAACCTCTTGGCTCCACCGGTCTATACGCGTCCGGCTGAGTTTCGGGGCTGGAGTGTGCCGGAGGTGTTGTTGTCCGGAAACTTTGCAGAGATCGAGAAGTGGCAGGAACAACAGGCTTGGGAACGCACCGAACGTCTGCGCCCCGACCTGTTGAAGTAGCCGCGTCGTTCGACTTTGCGTCGCCTTGGCCGGCTCTATGGAAGGGCGGAATGGGAATCAAGAGGATCCGTCGCCTTGCGCGGTACGATCAAAGCGCCATCGGCGTGCCAAGTGGGGCAGAGGCGGAGAGGGAGGAACCCTCAACCCTGCGCAATACAGAAAAAAGAAGTAACTCCAAAGAATGATAGAACCCATCTGTCACGGTATAGACTGAAGATACAGATAGGGTTCTTGCTAACAAATAGCACGGTGTGCTTAGAGAGATAAGATGAGATACTATCTGATAGCCGGTGAAGCCTCAGGCGATCTGCACGGCGCAAATCTGATGCGGGGGTTGCAACAAGCCGACCCCTCGGCCGAGTTTCGTTTTTGGGGTGGCGACCGCATGGCGGAGGTCGGAGGGGTGGAGAATCTGGCGATGCACTACACCCAAGCCTCTTTTATGGGTTTCACCGAGGTGTTGCTCCATCTGCGTACCATCTTCCGCCAGATCGACGCGTGTCGTCGCGATGTGGCGGCGTATCGTCCCCATGGGTTGATCTTGATCGACTACGCGGGCTTCAACCTGCGCATCGCACGATTTGCCCACGAAGCGGGAATCCCCACCTATTACTATATCGCCCCGAAGGTGTGGGCTTGGAAGGAGTCGCGCGTGAAGTTGCTGCGTCGTTATGTGGATCGACTCTTTGTGATCTTTCCCTTTGAACCCGACTATTTCCGTCGTCACGGAATTGAGGCGATCTATGAGGGCAATCCGTTGATGGATGCGATTGCCGCACGTCGTGCTACGCTCCCTACGCGCGAAGCCTTTTTGCGGGACGAGGGACTCGACGAACGTCCGATGGTTGCGCTGCTGGCCGGAAGTCGTCGCAGCGAGATCGGATACAACCTCCCGTTTATGGTGGCGTTGTCCAAGCAGTTTCCCGACTATCAGTTTGTGGTGGCCGGTGTGGCTTGGTTGGATCGTGCGGTCTATGCGCCCTTCCTTTCGGGAAGCTCGGTACGGTATGTGTGCAACAAAACCTATGAGTTGCTTTCGTTAAGCCAAGCCGCGGTGGTGACCTCCGGTACGGCAACCTTGGAGACCGCCCTGTTGGGTGTGCCGGAGATGGTCTGCTATCGTCGCGATCTGCCCTCGATGTTGATCGGAAAGATGTTCCTCAAAAGCCGATATATCTCCTTGGTGAATTTAGTGCTTGATCGCGAATGTGTGCGTGAGCTACTGCAGTTTCAGATGAATATGAAGAACGCAACCGCGGAGTTGCAGGCGATCCTACCCGGAGGCGCCAAGTACGAACGGATGCAGCAGGAGTATGCGGAGTTGCGCAGGCGTATCGGTGGCGAGGGCTCTTCGGCTCGCACGGCGGCACGCATGGTGAAATTACTTAAAGTTGATCGAAAATGAAA
>JAQUZZ010000058.1 GCA_028691095.1 Alistipes sp.
GCGGGCTCCGATTTTCGGAGCCCGCTTTTGTTTGCAGTTGGACGAGGAAAGGAAGACCTGCCGCAGGATTATACGGCGAAGACTCCTTGCTCACTATGAGCCGTGGCTATCGTTTCACCTCGACCTGTTCGTATCCTTCGACAATATCACCCACATGAATGTCGTTGTAGTTGTCGATGTTCAGACCGCACTCCATTCCGTTGGTGACCTCTTTGACGTCATCTTTGTATCGCTTCAGAGAGCCTAGCTTGCCGGTATAGACCACAATGCCGTCGCGAATAATTCGGATGTTGGTCTGGCGTGTGATTTTGCCTTCGCGAACCAAGCAACCGGCAACCGTACCCACCTTCGAGATTTTGAAAACCTCCATCACCTCTACCGAGCAGACGATCTCCTCCTTCATCACCGGAGCCAACATTCCTTCGATGGCATCCTTGATGTCGTTGATGGCGTCATAGATGATCGAGTAGAGTCGAATTTCGATCTCCTCTTTCTCTGCCAATTTACGGGCAGCCGCAGAGGGACGCACTTGGAAGCCCACGACGACGGCATTGGAGGCCGCAGCCAACAATACATCCGATTCCGAAATCGGGCCCACCGCTTTGTGAATGACGTTGACCTGAACCTCCTCTTTCGAGAGCTTGATCAACGAGTCGGCCATGGCCTCGATGGAACCGTCCACGTCACCCTTGATGATGATATTGAGCTCCTTGAAGTTTCCGATCGCAATACGACGTCCGATCTCGTCGAGCGTGATATGTTTCTGAGTCCGCAGACCCTGCATCCGTTGCAACTGTTCGCGCTTGTTGGCGATGTCACGTGCCGAACGTTCGTCCTCCATCACGTTGAAGGCGTCGCCGGCCTGAGGTGCTCCGTTGAGACCCAAAACCAAAACCGGGGTGGAGGGTGGAGCCTCGGTGATCCGCGTTCCACGTTCGTTGAACATAGCCTTGACACGTCCGGTGTAGATTCCCGACAGCAGCATATCTCCGGTTCGCAGCGTTCCGTTCTCGACCAGCACGGTGGCCACATAGCCCCGTCCCTTGTCCAACGTCGATTCGATCACCACACCCTGAGCTTTGCGATGGGGGTTTGCTTTGAGATCCAAAAATTCGGCCTCTAACAACACTTTGTCCAGTAACTTATCGAGATTGATGCCTTGTTTGGCTGAGATCTCCTGACTCTGATACTTACCGCCCCAATCCTCCACCAGGTAATTCATGGCCGACAACTCCTCTTTGATGCGTTCGGGGTTGGCATTCGGCTTGTCGATCTTATTGATGGCAAAGACGATGGGAACCTGTGCAGCCGAGGCATGATTGATGGCCTCGACGGTTTGAGACATCACATTGTCGTCCGCAGCGACGATGATAATCGCCACGTCGGTCACCTTGGCTCCGCGGGCACGCATGGCGGTAAAGGCTTCGTGACCCGGCGTATCGAGGAAGGTGATGCGTTTGCCACTTTCGAGTTTGACACTGTATGCACCGATATGCTGCGTGATACCTCCGGCCTCTCCGGCGATCACATTGGCATTACGAATATGGTCGAGCAGGGAGGTTTTACCGTGATCGACGTGTCCCATCACCGTGACGATCGGGGGCCGAGGAACCAACTCTTCGTCGCTATCCTCCTCGGTGTCGATGGCTTCCTGAATATCCACAGCCACAAATTCGACCTTGAACCCAAACTCTTCGGCCACAACCACCAAAGCCTCGGCATCGAGTCGTTGGTTGATGGACACCATCAGTCCCAAGTTCATGCAGGCGGTAATAACCTGAGTGACGCTGACATCCATCATGGAGGCCAACTCGCTCACCGTCACGAACTCCGTAACCTTCAGGATGCTCTTCTCCATCTCCTGACGTTCGATCTCCTCGGTCATACGAGCCGATACAGCCTCTCGTTTGTCTCGACGATGCTTCGAGGTTTTGAACTTCGATCCCTTGGCCGTCAGACGAGCCAAGGTGTCTTTGATCTGCTTTTGAACCTCCTCGTCGCTTACATCGACCTTTACAACGGGTTTTGGAGCAACTTTTCCTTTGCGTTTATCTTTTCGATTTCCTCCCGCAGCGGCATTTCCTCCGCCGTTGTTGCCTTTGGGGCGATTGCCTCCATTCGGTGCAGCGGGGCGTTGCGGTTTGGTGATGTCGATTTTGGTATCTTTGGCAATGCGTTTCCGTTTTTCGCGTTTGCGATGCGGATCGCTGCTATGTTTCTCCAACGATTTAACGTCGATTTTTCCTAACACCTTCGGGCCCGAAAGTTTGGCAGAGTCTTCGGGACGGAACAGATTGCTCGCATCAGCGGCCATCCGTTCGTCATAGGTTTGCTGCTGGATCACGATCTCCGGCTTCTCGGGGGCAGCGAGGGTCGGAGTCTCGGAAACTTTAGCCGTAACCTGTGGAGCGTCGGACGATGGGGCGGTCGGTTGTTGTTTCTCGACCTTCTTAGGCGCTGGTTTGGACTCATGATGATGAGGCGCTGCCGCGGGTGAGGGTGCGGCGGGCTCTGGTGTGGCTTTGGGCGTTGCCTTCACCTCCACCGGTTTCTCCTTGGGAAGCGGGGCTTGCGTCGGTTGTTCCACGGTTTTCTGCGGCTCGGGCTTCGCCACTTGTGGCGTCGGCTCGGGTTGCGGTTTCAACACCTCCGCAGGTTTCTCGGACACAGGTTCCGGAGCGGCAACTGGTGCTGCGCTCTTTTTCCCCTCCGACAGATCGATTTTCCCCAAAATTTTTGGTGTGGCCATTGCGGCAACTTCATCTTTCACGTTGATAACTCCGCTTTTGATAATCACCTCACTCTTGAACTCCTCCTCCTCATTGGACGGGGCCGAAGCCGCGTTCTCTTTGCGATCCTCCAGCGAGACCGTCTCATGTTTGAGATTGATCTTTTCGCGGATATTCACACGTTCCATGTGTTTGTTGCTCCCGAACTCCTTATCCAAAATGGCATACGCAGCCGGTTCGACAATCGAACTGGGTGAGTTGTCCAATTTGAATCCTTTCTTTTCAAGGAATTCGATGATGGTTGTTTGCCCCACTTTCAACTCCCTTGCTACTTGATGGAGTCTCAGTCTTTTTTCATTTGACATATTACTTCGTTTTTCGGGTTCGGATCTATCGCTCTTTGGGTCTACGTGTTCGGAGAAGATCGGTTATCCTGATCGCTTTCGGCGTATGCTGGGATGGCTCTTATTCTTCACGTAAGGACGTTGCGAGGACGCCCCGAGATGTGCGGTTGAAACGTTTTGAATCCTGACAGCACGGTGTGCTGCGATTCGTCAAGTGTTATCCAGTCGGTGTGGAAGGCTGGATGGAGAATGATGTTGAAAAAACGCAACGTCATCTCGTGGTTCAGTACGTTCGGTTATTCAAATTCCTGACGCAGAATATCGCACACTTGGTCGATCTTCTGACTGGAAAGGCCACTACGACGCGAAAGCTCCTCGACAGGAACTTCCAGCACGCTCTTGGCCGTGGTGTAACCTAAAGCTTTGATCTTATTGATGGTCTCTTGGTCGATCTCATCGGAGAAGTCGTCCAACTCCACATCCTCCTCCTCGGAACGCAGGATGCGTACCAATTCCTGTACCGTTTCGAGTTCCAGATCGGCACGTTGTGCAATCTCGTCGATGGATTGTTCCAAGACGCTCTTTACGGTGTCGCACCCGATGCTCTTGAGGCGTTCGAGGATCCAGTCGTCAACACGACCCTTGAACTGGTCGATGGGTTCGTCGGCCTCGTCGATTTCGCGATAGACGTCGATGTCGTATCCGGTCAACATACTGGCTAAACGAATGTTGAGTCCTCCCTTACCGATGGCCAAGGAGACCTCCTCTGGTTTGAGGTAGATGGATGCGGTCTTCTTCTCTTCGTCGAGGGTGATCGAGGAGATCTTGGCCGGGTTGAGTGCTCGTTGAATAAACAACTGGGTGTTGGGTGTGTAGTTTACGACGTCGATATTCTCGTTGCGCAGCTCTTTGACGATGGAGTAGATGCGCGATCCCTTCATTCCGACACAGGCTCCGACCGGATCAATGCGTTCGTCGTAGGACTCTACGGCTACTTTGGCACGCTCTCCGGGGATGCGGACAATCTTTTTGATCGTAATCAGACCGTCGAAGATCTCAGGCACCTCCATCTCGAAGAGTCGTTGCAGAAATTCGGGCGCGGTACGCGACAAGATGATCTCCGGATTGTTGTTTTTCATCTCCACGCGGGCTACGATGGCTTTGATGCTGTCGCCTTTGCGGAAGAAGTCGCTGGGAATCTGCTCTGCTTTGGGGAGTTTCAGTTCGTTCTCCTCGTCGTCGAGTACCAGAATCTCCTTTTTCCACACCTGATAGACCTCTCCGGTGATGATTTCGCCTACCTTCTCGGTGCATTTGTTGAAGAGGTTGGCCTTCTCCAGATCCATGATCCGTGAGGCAAGGTTTTGCCGAAGCGACAATACCGCGCGACGTCCGAAGTCGGAGAGTTTGATCTCTTCGGCAACCTCTTCGCCCACCTCATAGGTAGCGTCGATTTTGCGGGCATCGCTCACTGCGATTTGTTGATTGGGATTCTCCACTGCGCCATCTTCGACGATGGTGCGATTGCGCCAGATCTCCAGGTCCCCTTTCTCCGGGTTGATAATTACATCAAAGTTCTCGTCCGTTTCGTAGGTTTTGATCAAAAGATGACGAAAAACATCCTCCAACACACCGATCATGGTGCTTTTGTCGATATTCTTCAACTCTTTAAACTCAGCGAATGTGCTGACAAGATTCAGATTGTCCATATCCGTAACGTTGTGAATTTTGCGGAGCGTTCTGGCACCCTTCTTCGGGTTGACAGAGACCGTCTCGTTCTGCTATTGTTGTGATATTTATTCTTTAGGGCGAAAAGATCCTGACGCAAGAAGTCTGCGAGGAGGATCTCAGGGGGTAAGGTGCTATTTGAAGGTGAGGTGTTCGCAAACCGATTGAATCAGATCGCGCGACAGGGTGCGCTCCCGCTCTACGGTGACTTTGCGTTTCTTCCCCTCTTCGGCTACTCGTTCGGTGTAGGCGAGGGTGACCTCCTCTTCTGTGGTGTTTTTCAGAATGGCCAACAACTTGGTGCCATCCTTGAAGCGAACTTCGACCTCCTGATCCTGCAATTTGCGAAACTGACGCAGCAATTTCAGCGGTTGCCCGATGCCGGCGGACATGACGGTCAATTCAAAATCCTCCTGATCCTGATCGAGCGCCTCCGTGAGGGTGCGATTGATCTGCGTACACCGATCAATGGAGACCTCCGTGTCGCTGTCGAGAATGATTTCGATGACATTGGCTCCCGAAACCGAGACCGATACCGGAAAAAGGTCGGTTTCTTGGAGGCTTTCGTCCAAAATTTGCTCTATTTTTTTCTGATCTATCATTCTGATACTCAGTATTTATGCAATAATTTTCTGACTTTATCTAACAAAAGGGGGGGACTTAGACCGTCCCCCTCCTTGCTGTGTTACGTTGCAAATATAGTGCTATATTTCCGAAAATACAACTAAAATACAAAAAATCGACTTTAAGTCGGTAAAAATCACCGTGTACGGAGCCCTCTCGCCAAGCGACACCGCGGGGCAAAAGGGCTCTGACAAGAGCTCGTGGAGGTCGAAAAACGAGGCCTTCATCCGCATCGAATTCGCTGATGAAGGCCTCGTAAAAGGTAGACGTCGAACCGACGCAGCAAGGCTGCTACTCTACGTCGTCGTTGTCCTTATTGGGGTTGTAGGGTTTCAGGATTCCTCGTTTGGAGGTGCGGATAAACTCTACGACCAGCGTGCGTTCCGGTGATTCGGAGATCTGCTCCATCACAATATCGCAGGCACGCGAGTAGTTGTAGCCCGACTGAAAGAGAATGCGGAACATATCGTGGATCTCTTGGATCTTCTCCGGCGAGAAGTTGCGACGACGCAAGCCGATGAAGTTGATTCCGACGAAGGCCAGCGGGTTGTGTGCCGCTTTGACATAGGGGGGAACATCCTTGCTGACCAGAGAGCCTCCGCTGAGCATGGCGTGAGCCCCGATGCGGCAGAATTGATGCACCGCGGTGTGTCCTCCGAGAATCGCCCAATCTCCGATCTCGACCTCTCCGGCCAAGGATACGCGATTGACCAAGATGCAATGGTCTCCCACGGTACAGTCGTGACCGACGTGAGCATAGGCCATGATGAGCACATTGCTACCCACGCGGGTGACCCCTTTGGCCGCAGTGCCTCGATTGACGGTAGCGCACTCTCGGATGGTGGTGTTGTCTCCGATCTCTGCCGTGGAGTACTCACCACGGAATTTCAGATCTTGCGGAATGCCGGCTACGACAGCCGAGGAGTGAATTTTGCAGTCGTGTCCGATGCGAGCTCCATCCATGATGACAGCGCCGGGACCGATCCAGCAGTTATCGCCGATCACCGTGTCGGCTGCGATGTATGCAAACGGTTCAACAATGACGTTGGCACCCAGACGGGCACCTTCACATACATGGGCAAGCTTGCTTATCATGATCTTAGGGTATTAATATGTCAAACGAATGACAAGTTGTGAAGCACAAAGTGCTATTTATCAGTAATAAACGCATCGGTATACCTTAAGAAAGGTTGAATCCCTCTGCGAGGTTGCCTAATTGCGATTTTTGGCCACCTGAGCCATCAACTGGGCTTCGGTGACGAAACGATTGCCCACAAAGGCGCGGGCATTCATCAGTACGATTCCCCGACGGATCGGTTCGGCCAGATGTAACTCGAATTGCAGGGTGTCTCCCGGAACCACCTTGTCGCGGAATTTCACGCCGTCGATCTTCATAAAGTAGGTCGAGTAATTCTCCGGATCGGGTACGCTGCTCAGCGCCAAGATGCCTCCGCATTGCGCCATCGCCTCGACGATCAGCACCCCGGGCATAACCGGTTCACTGGGGAAGTGGCCTACGAAGAAGGGCTCGTTCATGGTCACGTTCTTCAGTCCCACGACATTCTCGGAGTCGATGTGCATGATCTTGTCGACCAGCAAGAAGGGGGGGCGATGCGGCAACATTCCTCGAATCTGGTTGATATCGTAGACGGGTTTGGCATCGTGGTCAATATGATAGCGGGGTTGGTTGGAGGCTTGCTTGATCTGTTTGCGAACGATCTTTGCCAGCTCCGTGTTGGCCGCATGGCCGGGGCGATATGCTACAATTCGTCCGTGAATCCGCATTCCGATCAGGGCTAAATCTCCGATGAGATCGAGCAGTTTGTGACGCGAGGGTTCATTGGGGAAGCGTAATTGGAGATTATTGAGGTAGCCCTCGTTGACCTGCACATCCTTCTTGTTGAACAGTTTGGAGAGGCGCGCCAACTCCTCTTCGGAGATCTGATGCTCGACAATGACGATGGCGTTATCCAAGTCACCGCCTTTGATAAGGTTGTGGGTAAACAGGGGTTCCAACTCGTGCAGGAAGACGAACGTG
>JAQUZZ010000059.1 GCA_028691095.1 Alistipes sp.
CTTTGATCGGAGCGGGAAGCGTCTCAAGGCGACGCGCACTGCGGGGGAGTTTCTCGCCGGTATGGGTCACGGAGATCACTTTTGCCCCCACGAAGACGCCGGAGAGAGCCTTCAGCTCGGTATTCAGGGCTTTCACCCGATCATAAACCACCGTGCGTTTGCCGTCCAATCCGATCGGGCCCTCTCGAAAATCAAATTGCTGATTGCCCGAAGGCGTCCAGTAGGTGAAGTATTCCAAGCCCTGTGCTCCATAGGCCAGATTGCTGTACATCTGGAGTCTCAACATCGAGAGTGTTGGTTCGGGATACATCCAGTGTTTGGTCGCCATGGCGAAAGCCCAAAACGGTTTTCCCAGTTTCTGCGACTCTTCGGCAATGTCGTTGAGGTTCTCATACCATTCGGGTTTGACCCCGTCGTAGGTGATCGGATAGTGATCGAAAGAGATGAAAGGCAGAGGCACGGCTTTATCGAAGCGGGTAATATACTCTCGATAATTGGCAACACCCAACGCCTTGAAGTGTCCCTCATCTCCCGTCGGGAAGAGGTTGAGGTAGCAGAAGTGTTTGGAATCGACGGCTTGAATCCGACGCGCCCACTCGCCCAAGGCTTCAAAGTCGCTGCACAAGGGTTCGTCACGCAGGAAGTAGCCGGCCAATGCGGGATGATTCATGAATTTCTTAACCGTTGCTTCGGGATCGGAGTGCAGCTCGTTGCAGGTAATAATCAGTTTGATTCCCGCTTTCTGTGCCGCATCCAATGCACGAGCCACCTCGTCGGCGTGGTAGTAGAAGCTGAAGTTGTGGGTAAATCCGGCCTCCTTCTGTTCGGTGAAGCGCGCTACGGTCGACTCCTCGGCCGGCATGCCGTGCCAAGACAAGATCGGAAGCTCCTTTTGGGGTAGTTTCGATTGAGCACCGAGGGTTCCTGTTGCGAGGAGTGTCAAGACTCCGCACAGCAGTCCCAGGGTATAAGTATGTGATTTCTTCATTTTATTGCAGTCTGTAAATCAGGGCGTCGCCCGATTCAACCATCAAGGTGGTGGAGTAGAGCGAAGCTGGAACAATGGAGCCGTCTTTCATAATGCGCTGCACATCGGGTGCAACCTCCAGATGCAACTCCATGGAGTGCAGGAAGTCACGATTCACGATCACCAAATAGCGATGGGTGTCGTTCTGCAACTCCGAGACCACTGCACCGGCTCCCACCGTCTCCAACTTCTGCACTCCAGCGGGCAGCGTGGTCAGGGGGGTAGTGCCTTGAGGCAGGGTGTCGCCGGTGTGGTGCACACCTAACACCTTGGCACCCAAGAAGACCCCGCTGTACGCCTGAATCTCCCGATTCATCGTCTGGATCTTGTCATAGACATCGGTACGCTTGCCATCCAACCCGATGGGGCCATGATGGAAGTTCCAGTTGGGATTTTTCCCGGGTGTCCAGTAGGTGAAGTATTGCAGACCCTGTGCGCCGTATGCCAAATTGCTATACATCTGGAAACGAAGCATGGCCAGCGTGGGAATCGGATAGGGTGTGTGTGCCGTGGCCAACGCAAAAGCCCAGAAGGGTTTGCCCGCCTGACGCGCCTCGTCGGAGAAGATCTCCAGATTCTCATACCAGTCGCCACGGTAGGTGTCACCCACAATCGGATAGTGGTCGAAGGAGAGAAGTTGCAACGGAACCTCCTGGTCGAAACGATGCACGTAATCGCGATAGCTCTCCGCCACCAATGCCTCCAGCGGCGCGTAGGTCGGCAGCAAATTCAGGTAGCAGAAGTGGGCACTATCGACCGACTGTATGCGGTGAGCCCATTCGCCCAAGGCGGGGAAGGAGGGTGTGGCCGGTTCGTCGCGCATGAAGTAGCCTGCGGTGGCAGGATGGGTCATGAAGCGGCGTACCGTATTTTCGGGATCGGACTCCAGCTCAGGACAGGAGATGATGACTTTGAGGCCGCTCTGTTGCGCCAGATCCAAGGCTTGCGCCATGGCTGTGGTGTCGGGGTAGCCGGAGAAGTGATGGGTAAATCCGGCCTCTTTCAGCTCCTGGAATCGTTCCAAAGTGGTGCAGTCGGCAGCGATGCTGTGCCATGCAAGAATAGGCATCTCCCCGTGTGATTCGAGTTTAGGGTAGGTGTTGCCTTGCGGCTGAGTGTTTGTCGTGTGACAGCAGCCGGACAAAAGTAGGGCGGTAGCCCAGAGCGTCCATTTTTTGTACATAGTGATTGAAGTTAGGTTTGTGGTTTTTAATTATGGTGAGATTTGAATAATTGGTTTACAGCGTATTATAGATATATATTATTGATTTCATCACAACGTGTCTATGGTATTTCCCCGGTGTGCCATGTGCAATCGAGATTCCATTGCGGAAAAATAGAAAGCGAAACCTCAAGGACAAACGAAACCTTTGCTGTACAAAGCCATAGGGATAAAATACAAAGTTAGAAAAACTTGCATGAAAATGCGAAAGATAGAACCGAAAATTATAGTGAATTCGGCCGAATCTCGTTACTTTTGTGGATTCGTTGACTTAAAAAACAGAATAGATATGGATGGAAAACGCAAGTTAGGGACGCTCTGCGTCCAAGCAGGATGGAGCCCCAAGAAGGGAGAACCTCGGGTTTTACCGATTTACCAAAGTACGACCTTCAAATACGAGACCAGCGAGCAGATGGCCCGCTTGTTTGATCTGGAGGAGTCGGGCTATTTCTATACGCGGTTGCAGAATCCGACCAACGATGCCGTGGCGGCGAAGATCACGGCACTGGAGGGTGGTGTAGCAGGAATGTTGACCTCGTCGGGTCAGGCAGCCTCCTTTTTCTCCGTCTTGAATCTCTGTTCGGCAGGCGATCATGTGGTGAGCACCTCGGCCATCTATGGCGGAACCTACAATCTGTTTGGGGTCACGCTACCCAAAATGGGGATTGAGGTGACCTTTATCGATCAGGATGCTCCGCAAGAGGAGATCGCAGCGGCTTTCCGTCCAAACACCAAGGCCTTGTTTGGCGAGACACTGGCCAACCCGGGGCTTGCGGTACTGGATATTGAGAAGATGGCGCACATTGCCCACCAACATGGAGTGCCTCTGATTGTGGACAACACGTTTGCCACCCCGATCAACTGCCGTCCCTTCGAGTGGGGTGCCGACATCGTGACCCACTCCACTACCAAGTACATGGATGGTCATGCCACCAGCGTCGGGGGTGCGATTGTGGATAGCGGAAACTTCGATTGGGAGGCTTATGCCGACAAATTTCCGGGATTGACACAACCCGATCCCTCCTATCACGGCTTGGCCTATACGAAGGCCTTCGGCAAGCAGGCCTACATTATGAAGGCCACCGCACAGCTGATGCGCGATTTAGGCTCCATTCCCTCCCCGCACAACGCCTTTTTACTCAATATCGGTTTGGAGACCCTCCATCTGCGGATGCCGCGCCATTGCGCAAATGCCCAAAAGGTGGCGGAGTTCCTCTCTCAGGACGACCGTGTCGCATGGGTTCACTACTGTGGTCTGAAGGGGGATAAATACTACGACTTGGGACAAAAATATCTGCCGAACGGCTCCTGTGGCGTCTTGTCCTTCGGACTGAAGGGGGGACGTGAGGTCTCGATTCGCTTCATGGATCGACTCAAGTTGGCCGCCATTGTGACTCATGTGGCCGATGCCTGCACCTCAGTGTTGCACCCGGCAAGCCACACCCATCGCCAACTCTCCGACGAACAGTTGATCGAAGCGGGCGTTGCCCCCGATTTGATCCGTTTCTCGGTGGGAATCGAGGATGCGGAGGATATCATTGCCGACATCCAACAAGCCTTGGCTTAGCGTTCATGCAACCTCAACCTTATCTTTAACTTTAGTCTCAATTCACAAAGCCCATCCGTACTTCGGGTTCTGTTTTTGGAATGAAGGGATAGAGTTTCCAAAGCCTCATGCTTCGAGCGATCGAAGGGTGAGGCTTTCGTTTTTCGGGGAAGTTTTTTACCTTTGACCTACTGGTTCGTAGTCCCCCAAGAATTGTTATCCTTTCCTCACGGGATACTTCTGATATACCGATCCATTTTTTACTCATAAATAGCACGCTGTGCTTCAATCTCAACCCTCGACATGATGTTACACCGGATTCGTTTTACCCTTTTAACCCTCGCGGGCTGCGTGGGCTGCGTTGCGCTGTCGGCACAACTGCGCGTAACGGGAGCGAATACCTATGGTATTGCGCTCGATATGGAAGGCGAAACACGTCTTGCATCCCTTCCTGAAGGATTATGGGCCATTGCAACCGCGTGGGAGCAGAATTGGATGACCGACTGGGTGTATGGTGCTCCGACCCAAAAAGAGCAAAGCGGAGCGTGGACGGTGCTTCGCGGAGAGCTTCAAGTGCCGGGGAAAGGGGCGTTCCAGATTCGTGATGCGTATACTCCGGTGCGAGAGGGATTGGTGCAGTGCGTCCGTCGCTTCCGATGGATGGGAGTCGACACGTTGCGACACGTCACCCTGTCGGTACGGTTTCGCGTGGAGGGCTCGTCTCTCAAACCATTCTGTCCGGGGATTCTCTATTATGGTAATCCGGCTGGGGCGAAGGTGGATGCGCAGCGTATTCCGGTCTACGAAGGCCAAGCGGGTGATTTTGCCCTCTTCGAGGAGCATCGTTACCCGATGCCTTTTGTGATGGCCGAAAATAGCTTACAACACTATGCCGCAACGTTGCATACCGTGCCCAGTCCGGTGCAGGGAGCCAAGCGGAGCGACCAGTGGTGGTCGATGGGCATTGAGGCCAAAGAGGGATATTCCGAGTTGGTACTCTACTCAGGCCCCGTGGGATACAATCATCAACACAGTGTGGTGAAGGCTCTTCAGCACCGTGCCATGTCCTATCCCGATACCGATCTGGAGATTGCGCCGGGGCAGGTGATCGAAAAAGAGTTTTACCTCGAAGTCTCCTCCGTGCCCACTCCGGGAAGCGGATTCCAGACGCCGGTGCACACCTCCATCGCCTTGAATCACCCTCAGTCCGCCGAGGCATTTCCCTCTTTTGAGCAGATCGTGCGATCGAAATATCGCTTCGCACTCACGCGATGGATCGACCAAGATTCGGTGGCGGGATTCAATATGTATGACCCGTCCTTGCAAAGCCATATCGTCATGGGGTGGTGTGGACAGGCCGACTCTCCCGGATTTGCATTGCAGTGGCTCGGAGCCTCGATGGAGGATTCGATGGTCGTCTCGCGCGTACAGCGTTCCTTGGATTTTCTGTGTGGGGCTCCGATCGACTCCACGGGGTTGTTTCGCGTAGATTACAATGTACAGCAAGGCGTGTGGAGTGGGGGCGATCCGGTCTCCTGCGGACAGGCCATGTATAATTTTGCCAAGGCGATCGAGATGGGACGTCGCAGCCGTCTCTATGACACCCGACGCTGGGAGGCTTTCTTGCGTCAGGCTTGTGAGGGGCAGGCGCAACGCATTCTGCGGGCGGATTGGAATCCCCACTCGACAGCCGAGGGCTTCCTGATCGCTCCCTTGGCCATTGCCGCCAAGCTGTTTAAGAACTCGACCTACAAAAAGGCGGCCATCAAGGCGGGAGAGACCTTCGCGGCACGTCATCTCTCCATGGAGGAGCCCTATTGGGGCGGAACATTGGATGCCACCTGCGAGGACAAAGAGGGAGCATGGGCCGCTTTTCAGGGCTTTCTGGAGTTGTATGAACGCTTTCACGAACCGCGCTTCTTTGCGTATGCCCGCCACGCGATGGATGTTTGCCTGAGCTATGTGGTGGTTTGGAATATACCCCTGCCGGCAGGGCGGCTGGCCGATCACCATTTCCGCAGTGAGGGATGGACGGTGGTCTCCCCGCAGAATCAACATTTGGATGTGTACGGGGTCTTATTTGCCCCCGAAATCTATAAAATGGGACGCTACACCGAGGATTCCCAATTAATGGAGTTGTCGCGCCTGATGTATCGAACCTGCTTCCAGTTAACCGATCCGATGGGGAGTCAGGGCGAACAGATTCAGCACACCAACTTTGCCCAACACGGTGATATGTCGCGGGTGGAGAGGCTCCGAGGCGGCTATTCGGAGAGCTGGACGGTATTCTGGATCACGGCTCATTTTCTGAATGCAGCAGCTCGGTTTGCCGAGATGGGGGTGGTTCCTTAAGCACCGGAGCCGTTTTACCTAAGAAACGAATAACCTTAAATAAACACGAAGAATGGTACGTAGATTCATTGCAAGTTGGCTCTGTGGCGTGGCGCTGTGGGGTGGTTCCCTTGCGGCACAGCCTGCATGGCAGGATCCTCAACAAGCCTCCTTCCCTGTGGTGCAGGGACAGGGGTGCCAGCCCCAGTTGAGGGGCAGTTACAACCGTCTGCCGGAGCGTTTTCAGGCAGAGGTGCGAGCCGGCTTATGGCATTTGTCGCATCACAGCGCCGGATTGTATGTCGATTTTCAGAGTGACGCACCGGAAATCCACCTGCGCTATGGCATTGTGGGTTCCCCCGCGATGAGCCACATGGCCGCTACCGGAGTCTCCGGCATGGATCTGTATGTGCGATCGGCAGATAGTAGTTGGCATTTTGTCTCCAAGTCCTTTGATGATCCCTTCGCTGACACGGTGCACTACACCTTTCGTCCCTACTTGACAACCGGAGGAATGCACCATTACCGTCTCTATCTGCCGCTCTACAATCAGGTGTCGTGGATGAATGTCGGGGTGGATCCGTCGATGCAATTGGCGTGGATTCCCCGTTCGGAGGCGTTGCCGATTGTGGCCTATGGAACCTCGATCCTGCAAGGAGGATGCGCCTCTCGACCCGGCATGGCGTGGGCCAATATTTTGGCGCGCAAGCTGGACTTGCCCTTGATCAACCTTGGCTTCTCGGGGAATGGACAGATGGATAGCGTGCTTCTGGATTTGATGGCGCACACTCCGGCACGCATCTATCTGATCGACTGCCTTCCCAACTTAGTGGGCATGGAAGACGCGGTAGTGGAACAAAAATACCTGAAGGGCGTCCGTCAGTTGCGCGCCCAAGGCAATCAGACCCCCATCCTGTTGGTGGAACATGCGGGGGGTGGCGAGAAAGAGTCGAAGGAGAGCGAAGGCAAAAACAGCGTTCTGCGACGATGCTATGAACAACTGAAACGCGAAGGGGTCAAACAACTCTACTACATGACCCGCAAGGAGATCGCTCTGTCGAGCGAAGCGACGGTCGATGGCACTCATCCGACCGACTGGGGAATGCAAACCATTGCCGAAGCCTATGCGCGTAAAGTGCAAAAGATATTGAAATAGCAATCACACAAAAAAACACCTCGCAAAATCTTGCGAGGTGTTTTTTTGTCTATATGGGGCGAGCTCTTAGCGCGAAGGCATCACCGCAAATCCATAGAGTGTAGTCTGGTGATAGGTCTCACCCGGGCGTAATACGGCCGAGGGGAAATTGGCATGGTTGGGAG
>JAQUZZ010000060.1 GCA_028691095.1 Alistipes sp.
CACATAGCACGTTGTGCTTAACCCCATTTTGCATTGCATACCTCTATGAAACAACCCATTCAAACCATTGTCTTTGATATGGGCGGGGTGCTGATTGATTACAGCCTCTCCGTCTGCATCGACTCTTTTCATCGTTTAGGATGGAAAGTGGCCGAAGAGCTTATCAATCCCTTTACGCAAGGGGGTATTCTCCTCGATTTGGAACGCGGAGCCATTGATCCGCCCACCTTTCGGCAAGCCATCTGTCAGGCGATTGGCCATCCCGTGGCCGATGAGAAGATCGATCAGGCACTGTGTAGCTTTCTGATCGCGCTTCCGCTTGATAAATTGGATATGCTGCGGGCGTTGCGTCGTCAAGGGTTTCAGTTGTTCATGTTGAGCAATACCAACCCCATTATGATGCACCATATCCGCAACACCTTTTTCCGTCAACAAGGGGGAAGCGTCGACGACTATTTCGATCGCTTGTTTCTCTCCTTCGAGATGAAACAGGTGAAACCCGGAGACGCAATCTTCCGTCAGATGATTGAAACGAGCCAGATTCTTCCCTCCGAAACCCTCTTTATCGACGATGGTGAGGCCAACATCCAGACCGCCCAAACCTTGGGCTTCCACACCTACTTGGCCTCTCAACACGAAGACCTTAGGCCGCTGTTCGACTACTACACCCCACTCGCCCCAAAGAATCGATAACAAAGTCGTTTCTTCCCTGCGTGATGATGGGATATGCCGACGCATGGTTTTGCCCAAAGTGCACGAAGAGAGATATATCAGCATCGATTTTTTGCATAAATTCTGAAAATAGTTGTATTTTTACGGTGTTCCTCTTGTAAGGGGCTCTATCCGTGAAATTCCTTAACTCGCTCCTCCCCCAACGGTGTGGGGGAGGTTGGGAGGGGGTTATCGAAACAAGACAAGGCTTTTGCAAAAAGCCTTTAACGGGAGTTTCACGGAGTCGTAAGAACCATACTTACTTCATTCAAATACTGAGGGTTTCACCCCTTCGTGAAACTCCCGTTAACCCCTTCTGCTATGAAGACCCAATGGCTTGGCGCAATGCTGTGTGTCGTTTTACTCGGTTGTAACACGACGCCATCCTCCACCTCTCAAACCCAACTCCTCACGGAGGGAATTCGCTATTGCGAAGCAACGCTCCCCTATAATGGGAAGTTGCTGGTCGGTAGTTTCGGTTCTTCGGAACTCAATCCGCTGAACCAAGAGGGCAAAGGGTATATCCTCGAATTCTCCGACACCACCTCCCGTGTACTGATCCCTGCCGACGGCACCCTCTCTGCACCGAAAGGGCTCTTGGTCAAAGATCAATGCCTGTTCATTGCCGATGTCGGAAAAATGGTGGTATACAATCTACAAGACACGGCATCTGCACCTCAGGTCATTCCCTTTCCGCAGGGGGAGCGTTTTGTCAATGATATGGCGCTCCACGGAAACACCCTATATGTTACCGTCACCAACACCGGAAGCCTCTACTCCCTTGATGTGACGCACCCTACACGACTCGACACGACGGCTCTCACGCCCTATGTCACCATTCCCGGAGCCAACGGCATCGTGATCTCCGGAGATACGATGTACGTGGCCTCCTATCCACCCGACGGGAATACCACCTCGGATCATACTCTTTATTATATAGAGAACATTTCGACGCCGGTGGTGCAACCCTTAATCGATCGCCCGGGTCAGTATGACGGATTGGCACTCTCGCCTGACGGCACACGACTCTACTTCACCAACTGGGTGAATGGAGAGGTGGGCTACTGTGAGCTGGCGACGCGGAAGGTCACTTTGTTGGATCCGCAACTCCAGATCCAAGGGCCTGCACGTCTCTCGACCGACGGAGAGACGCTCTATATTCCGGATTTGGTTCAGAGTCAGGTCGTAGCCATTCCCCTTCCCTAACCTCCCTTTCGAGACTTGAGGCACACTTGAGCGGGAGATGCCGAGAGGTTCTTCCGTTTCGGGGGTGTCGGTTGTCCTATTTTCTTGTTTTTACCGCATACAAACAAGAGTTATCATTTTATTTATCAATGATTTGCGGTATAAAAACAAGGGCGAAATCCGACCGAACTGACCGAGTTCTTAAAATTTCTTAAAATAAATCAATTATATTTTTTGATAAAAAAACTTTTTTTTCTACCTTTACATGACTATTTTCGTGACGAGCAGCACTTTTTTGACACTGCACCTCGCGTTGCGGTCTTCCGAATGAAGAATTGAACCTAAATAAAATAACACAATGAACAGAAGAGATTTCCTCAAAAAATCTATGCTACTGACAGCCGGTGCAATGGTAGGGAGTAGCTTATTTACCGATTCTGCAGCTACGGCTGCGGCCAAGGCGGCTACCGCAGCAAAAGCGGGAAAGAAAGAGATCGGACTGCAACTCTACTCCATTCGAGACAACATGGGGAAAGATGTCGCAGGATCGCTGAAACAAATCGCTGCGATGGGATACAAAGTCTTGGAGACGGCCTCCTATGGCGATGGCAAGTTCTACGGCTCTACTCCTGCCGAGTTCCGCAAGATGGCCGAGGATCTGGGTATGCGCGTAACCGGAGCACACTTGGGTCGCGGTTACGACAAGAACGATATTCAAGGCGTGAAAGATTGGTGGAAACAAGCGTGTGACGCACAGGTGGCCGTAGGTGGAAAATACATTGTACTTCCGGGCGTGGATTTTGGCTCCTCAATGGCCGATCTGGACGATGTGTGCAACTATTTCAATCTGATCGGAGAGATTGCCAATGCCGCCGGACTGAAATTCGGGTATCACAATCACTCGCACGAGTTTGACAAACGCGAAGGCCATGTCATCGAAAACTATATCATCGAAAACACCGATCCCAAGAAGGTGATGTTCGAGTTGGATGTCTTCTGGGCCACCAAGGGAGGCGTTAATCCCTCGGCTTATCTTCAGAAATATGCAGGACGTTTTGCGCTGCTGCACATCAAGGACGAGGATATCATCGGAGCCAGCCAAACCGTCGATTTTGAGGCGATCTTCAACTCCGGCTACAAACAGGGCATCGAGAGTTTCTATGTAGAGTGCGAGGCCAGCAAGGTTCCCCCGATGGAGTGCGTGGCCAAGAGTGCCGAGTATCTCCTGAATGCTAAATTTGTCAAATGAGCACACCGTGCTCTTTAGGAGCCTCATCCGTATATCTGGTATATACCGAGATGAGAAGGTGTCAACCCCTCTTTCAGAATACGAACCAACCAACCTCTAACTAATCAAAACCAAAAAGATCATGGCTGAAAAAATCTCACGTCGGGACTTTCTCCGCACCAGCGCCGTCGGCTTAGCTGGACTCACCATTGTTCCCAGTGCCGTTCTCGGCAAAGCGGAAGGACACACTGCACCCAGTGACAAACTGAACTTGGCTGCCGTAGGTATCGGTGGCATGGGTGCTGCGAACCTGAAAAACATGGAGACCGAAAACATCGTAGCCCTCTGCGATGTGGACTGGAAATATGCAAAAGGCTCTTTCGATCGTTACCCCAATGCAAAACGCTATTGGGACTATCGGAAGATGTTTGACGAAATGGGCAAGAGCATTGATGCCGTTTTGGTGGCTACGGCCGACCACACCCACTGCATCATCGCCGCACAGGCTATCTCGATGGGCAAACACGTCTATGTACAGAAACCGTTGACCCATTCGGTGTATGAATCTCGTTTGCTCACTAAATTGGCCAAAAAATACAAAGTAGCCAGCCAGATGGGAAACCAAGGTGCTTCGGGCGAAGGCGTTCGCAAGACGTGTGACTGGTTGTGGAACGGTGAGATCGGTGAGATCACACGCGTCGACACCTTCACGGATCGTCCGATTTGGCCCCAAGGTCTGATGCGTCCCTCTGCCGTCGATCCGATTCCCGAAACGTTGGATTGGGATCTGTTCATCGGCCCGGCTCAGATGCGTTCGTTCAACAACATCTACCACCCGTGGAACTGGCGTGGATGGTGGGACTTCGGAACCGGAGCTTTGGGTGATATGGCTTGTCACATTCTGCACCCCGTCTTCAAAGGGTTGCAATTAGGTTCGCCCTCGAAGGTGCAAGCCAGCTCGACCTCGCTGCTGACCGACTGTGCCCCCAATGCCGAGATGGTTCGTTACGTCTTCCCGGCACGTGGAAAGAAGGAGAAATTGGCGCTTCCCGAGGTGGAGGTCAACTGGTACGACGGTGGATTAACCCCGATTCGTCCTGCCGGTATGCCCGAAGGTCGTTCTCTGAACGTGAACGGTGGTGGTGCTATCTTCTATGGAACCAAAGATACGTTGATTTGCGGTTGCTACGGTGTAGAGCCGTGGTTGCTCTCCGGCCGCACGCCCGAAGCTCCGAAGATGAACCGCGAGATCACGCTGAGCCACGAACAAGACTGGATCGCTGCCTGCAAAGAGGACGCTGCATCGCGTCGTGAATTGGCTTCCGATTTCAAGGAGGCAGGGCCGTTCAACGAGATGGTCGTAATGGGCGTTTTGGCCGTTCGTCTGCAAGGTCTCAACCGCGAATTGCAGTGGGATGGCGACAAGATGCAATTCAAGAACATCGGTGAAAACGAAACCATCCAGATCATGGTTGAGGATGGCTTCAGCATCCACGATGGTCACCCGACCTTCAACAAACGCTTTACCGACCCGATCAATGCCCGTCAGTTTGCACAAGAGATGGTCAAACACAACTATCGTCAAGGTTGGGAGCTCACCCCGATGCCTAAGTAATTGAGGCAGGGAAATCCTAAACGCGTCATGGAGTCTTCCAGACCCGTGACGCGTTTTTGAAATTATGAAACCTTTTAAGCACCGCATCCGATTTACTGACGACAGAGGAGCCTCTGAATCAGAGGTATGCCGTAAGAAAAGGGTTCAATCATTCTTTTGAGTTACTTAATATTACTTTTACAATGAGAAACTTTATCTGTTTTGCAAGTTGCATGGCCGCTGCCGCAATGGTAGCTTCCTGTGGATCGACCTCCAACAAGAAGGGGGGCGATACCAAAGCAGCCGAAGAGGAAGGCTGGATCGAAATGTTTGACGGTAGCACCTTCACCGGATGGCGCGGATACAACCGACAGGATGTTCCGGCAGCATGGACCATCGAGGATGGTTGCATCAAGATCAACGGATCGGGCATGGGCGAGGCCGGTGCCAAAGATGGTGGAGATTTGATCTTCGACCAGAAATTCAAAGACTTTGAGTTGGAGTTGGAGTGGAAGGTCGACAAAGGATCCAACAGCGGTATCTTCTATCTGGCACAAGAGATTCCCAATCAGCCGATCTTTATCTCGGCTCCTGAGTATCAGGTTTTGGATAACGAGAATCACCCCGATGCCAAATTGGGTGTAGACGGCAACCGCCAGTCGGCTTCGCTGTACGACATGATTCCTGCCAAACCGCAGAACTCCAAACCTTTCGGCGAATGGAACAAAGCCAAGATCATGGTTTACAAAGGCACCGTGGCTCACTTCCAGAACGACGTACAGGTTGTAGAGTATCACCTGTGGACACCGAAGTGGAAAGAGATGTTGGATAACAGCAAATTCAGCGAAGACAAATGGCCGGAAGCCTATAATCTGTTGCTGAACTGCGGTGGCGACAACCACGAAGGATTGATCGGCTTACAAGATCACGGCGACAATGTTTGGTATCGCAACATCCGCATCAAACCGTTGTAGTCTGTAATTTGTCTTGTCCTAAAAAAGCGTTCCGAATGCCGGAGCGCTTTTTTTCTCCGAACGAGGCACTCCTTGCATAAATCTCTCTTCGCCGGAATTTCTTCAAGGGACATAAAAGCGATTCATTTATAACACTCATTACATTACAGAACATGAAACAGTTATTACAAATTGCAGTATGCGGATGGTTCTTGGGAGGCATGGGTTTTGGGATGCAGGCGCAACCGCTCCATCGAATCCCGTGTCGAAATGCTCAACAAGTGGAACACTACTTTGCCTATCGTCCTGGACATCAAATTATCAGCGGCCACCGGGGAGGCATGACCGACGGCTATCCGGAGAATTGCATCGAGACCTTCGAGAATACACTGCGTGCGATGCCCTCGTTCTTCGAGATTGATCCGCGCATGACCCGAGATAGTGTGTTGGTGTTGATGCATGACGCAACCCTCGATCGCACTACCACAGGACGCGGAGCCGTCTCTGACTATACGTATGAGGAGTTACTGCAATTCAATCTCGTGGATCGTTGGGGCAAGGAGACCTCGTTCAAGATCCCGCGGGTGAGTGATGTCATCCGGTGGAGTCGTGGCAAGACGATCCTAAACTTCGACCAGAAAGATGTGCCACGTGAAATCTTGATGCAGTTGGTGCAATCCATGAAGGCGCGCAATGTAATCTACACGATTCATTCGCCTCAGGAAGCCGTGGCGTGCTGCGCACTCGATCCTGAGGCTCACTTCTCGGCATGGATGCGCAACATGGAGGATTTTCGAGCCTATGAAGCGACAGGGATTCCATGGTCGCGTTTTATTGTCTATGTGGTGAGCAGTCGTATGCAAGACGCACAGCGCGAACTGTATGAGGCGCTCCATCAGAATGGGGTTCGCTGCATGGTCTCGACAGCCCCCGATCAGGATCGCATCGCCGATGCAGCGCAACGCCAAGCCGCCTACCGAGAGGTCGTAGCCGAGCAACCTGACATTATTGAGACCGACTTTCCTCTGGAGTTTTTGGGATTGAAATAGGCATGAGTTCGGCAGAAGCGAAGCTGAGTCGAACCCCTTCTAAAAACAGATCCTCCCCTAATCGTAGGGGAGGATCTGTTTTTAGAAGGGAGAGTGATCGAACCTCTGTTCATGCGAGCCCAGAGAGGCCCCAAACGATCGCGAAGGGTGGAAAAGGCTGAACCTCTTCGGCCGTGCCGTTACAGCTCCTCGTCCGGCGCAAAGTCGATGGGGGTAAAGGCCGTTTGCCCATTCAGACCGAACCGCAGGTAGGTGATCGGCAGTCCCTCTTCCAGAAAACGTCGTTCGTAGGTGGTTTTGATAGAGAGCAACTCGTCGGCCACCCCTGTGCCGTAGATGTCATTGCTGCACATTTCGACAGGGAGTTGGTGTGCGGCGATGACGGCTCGGGTGTATTCGTGGAGGTGCTGTGAGTCGGTTTTGAGGTGAATCTTACCGTCGGCCGCCAAGAATCGGGCATAGAGGGTGAGAAATTGCGGTGCGGTCAGGCGTTTCTTAACTCGGTTTTTGCGAAGCTGCGGATCGGGAAAGGTGATCCAAATCTCGTCGATCTCCCCCGGTGCAAAGAACGAGTCGATGAACTCGATGCGGGTACGCAGAAAAGCAAGGTTCTCCATGCCGCAGTCGGTGGCGGTTTTGGCTCCTCGCCACATTCGAGCCCCCTTGATGTCGACC
>JAQUZZ010000061.1 GCA_028691095.1 Alistipes sp.
TCAGGTTGCCCTGTTGGCCTCCTCGTTGGAACATCGGACAGGAATCCCTTTCATTCGGATGGATCAGGGCGTTCCGGGTCTGCTTCCCAACCGGATTGGGGTCGAAGCAGAGAAAAAAGCGTTGGACACCGGCATCGGAGCGATCTATCCGGCTGCCGAGGGAATTCCTCAGCTCAAGCAGGAGACCTCGCGTTTTATCAAGGCGTTCATCAATGTGGATGTGGCTCCGGCCTCGTGTATTCCCACGACTGGTTCGGTGGCGGGTTCGTTCGGCTCATTTATTATTACGAGTCAATGTTCGCCCGAGAAGGATACCGTGCTCTTTATTGATCCCGGATTCCCGATCCAAAAATCGCAGTTGCAGATCTTAGGGATTGCTTACCAGCAGTTCGATATTTATCAATATCGGGGCGCGGCATTGCGTGCCAAACTGGAGGAGTTTCTTCGTGGAGGGCATATTGCAGCGATTGTCTACTCCAACCCCAACAATCCGGCATGGATCTGTCTGGAAGAGGAGGAGTTGCAGATTATCGGGGAGTTGGCAACCCAGTACGACACCATCGTATTGGAGGATTTGGCCTACTTCGCCATGGACTTCCGTAAGGATCTGAGTCATCCCTTCCAGGCACCCTACCAGCCGACCGTGGCGCGTTACACCGACAACTATATGCTGATGCTCTCCTCGTCGAAGATCTTCAGTTATGCCGGACAGCGGATGGCCGTGGTCTGCATCTCCGATAAGTTGTATCACCGCACCTATCCGGCCTTGGCCGAACGCTATAAAGGATCGGGGCACTTTGGGATCACCTTCACCGCGTCGATCATGTATATGATTACTTCGGGAGCCACCCATTCGGTGCAATTTGCCTTGGCCGAGATGTATCGGGCAGCCAGCGACGGAGAGCTCAACTTTGTAGCCGACACCCAGGAGTATGGTCGGCGCGCCGAGCGCATGAAGCGACTCTTCTGTGAGAATGGCTTCTACGTGGTCTACGATCGCGATGTGGAGCAGAAGATCGGCGACGGATTCTTCTTCACGATCGGCTATCCGGGTATGAGTTCGGGGGCGTTGATGCGCGAGATGCTCTACTACGGCATCAGCTCAATTACCCTCACCACGACCGGCAGCTTGCAGGAAGGCGTTCGGGCGTGCACCTCACGGATGACCGAAGGGTTGTTCGGGGTGCTCGAAGAACGACTCCGCGCCTTCAAGCACGATCATTGAAACACCGCTACTCAGGGAGGGTTGCTCGACACAACGGGCACAGCATCCCTGTCAGAGAGATAGTAATCCATTGGCTTGTGTCGCTGTGGCGATGCAGTGTACCGCGGAACGACTCCGTAAACACCTGAGGCGTTCGGCATTATAGAAATTCGTAGAGATGATTTGGAATCCAACCAAAGAGTGCATGAGTCGTGAGCAGATGCGGCTTCTGCAAGGCGAGCGACTTCGCAAACTGGTCGATCGAGTGTATCACAATGTGCCATTCTATCGACACAAAATGCAGGAGCGGGGATTGATTCCCGGGGATATTGCCACGATCGATGATATTGTGAAACTTCCCTTCACCACGAAACAGGACTTACGCGACAACTACCCTCACGGTTTGTTTGCCGTGCCGATGTCGGAGATTGTCCGGATTCATGCTTCGTCGGGTACGACGGGCAAACCGACGGTGGTGGGCTATACGCGGCATGACCTGACGGTGTGGGCTGAGGCGATTGCACGCTGTCTGATGGCCTTCGGCACCACACGTGAGGATATTTTTACGGTGGCCTATGGTTACGGACTCTTTACGGGGGGATTGGGATTGCATTATGGCGTGGAGCACCTGGGGGCAACGGTCATCCCGATGTCGACGGGCAACACGGCCAAACATATTCAGCTGATGCACGATTGCGAATCGACGGCGTTGGCTTGCACCCCCTCCTACGCGCTCTATCTGGCCGAGCAGATTGCCAAATCGGGGATTCCGCGCGAGGAGTTGCGCCTGCGCGTCTGCATCTTGGGTGGAGAACCTTGGACGGAGAATATGCGGACAGAGATCGAGTCCAGTCTTCATGTGGATGCCTATAACATCTACGGATTGAGCGAAATTATGGGGCCGGGCGTCTCTTATGAGTGTGAGTGCAAATCGGGCTCCCATATTGTAGAGGATCACTTCTATCCGGAGATCATTTCGCCCGACACCCTGGAGCCGCTACCCTATGGAGAGCAAGGAGAGTTGGTCTTCACGACCCTCACCAAGGAGGGAATTCCATTGTTGCGTTATCGCACAAAGGATCTCTGCTCGTTGATTGCCGAGCCTTGTGCCTGCGGTCGCACCAGTGTACGAATGAGTCGGGTGATGGGACGTAGCGACGATATGTTGATTATCCGCGGCGTGAATGTCTTCCCGTCTCAGGTGGAGAGTGTGGTGCTGGAGTTGCCGGAGTTTGAACCGCACTATCGTTTGGTGGTCGATCGCGTGAACAATCTGGACACCTTGCAGGTGCAGGTCGAGGTGCGCGAGGCCTTCTACTCCGATGAAGTTTCGCAGATGATGGCACTCAAGAAACGCATCAGCGACCGCTTGCACAGCGTGTTAGGCATTGCAGCCGATATAAAATTAATGGAGCCTCACAGCATCGAACGAAGCGAGGGCAAGAGCCAGCGTGTCGACGACCGCCGAGTATTGAAATAATCAAAAAACGAAGCGATATGACTATCAAACAACTTTCGGTTTTCTTGGAGAATAAGACGGGTCGCATCAATGAGGTGACGCGCATTTTGGCTCAGCATGGGGTCAATCTCTACGCCTTCAGTTTGGCGGAGACCGCAGATTTTGGAATTCTGCGCATGATTGTTTCAGACGTTGAGGTGGCACGGAAGGTGTTGCGCGAGGCTAATTTTGCCGTTCGCCTGACCGACGTGCTCTGCCTGAATTGCGCCAATACACCGGGTGCATTGGCCGAGATTCTGGATCTTTTGGCTCGGGAGCAGGTCTTCATCGAGTATATGTATGCCTTCTCAGAGGGCGAAACGGCCAGTGTGGTGATTCGTCCGACCGATATTGAGAAGGGCATCGCTACCTTGAATAGAGCCGATTGTCCGTTTGTCAACTTCTCGACCCTTCGGCAACAGCAGAAGTAGGATCAGATCACCTGAAAACCACCCCGGATTCCATCTTTTGAGGATGTGATCCGGGGTGGTTTTGGTTTAGGCTCCCTCGTTTCCATCCTCCCGGCGTTGCCGTTCATAGGAGCCGATCATCAGACGAATGGGGAGGTCGTGGCCGAAATAGTTCCACACCCAACCCCAGAAGACCTTCAGCTTTCCCTGAATGCCCAGAAGAAACATGATGTGTACCAGCGACCAAGTCATCCACGCAAAGAAACCCCCGAACTGAATCTTCTTCCACTCAAAGAAGGCGCGATTGCGCCCTACGGTAGCCAAAACCCCATAGTTGTGATAACGGAAGCGCGTCAAGGAGGGGGTTTCCGTAGGCTGTGTGGCGGCGGAAGCGTTGTCGATGGCTGCGGAAGCCTTGGGTTGGGGGACGTTTTGGAGGAGTGTGCGCAGATTGCGCGCCAACAGCTGACCCTGCGAGATGGCCACGCGTGCCAACTGAGGATGTCCGTTGGGGAATGCCGGATCGGCGTGCATCAGCGCCACATCTCCGATGGCGAAGAGCCGGTCGAAACCCTCGACCCGATTGAAGGCATCGACTTGCAGGCGAGCGCCTCGACGTCCGGCAGCACGCTCCAGCCCGGGAATCGAACTGCATTTGATACCACTCGTCCAGATCAGGTTGTAGGTCGGAATGGTCTCCCCGTCTTCAAAGACCACGTGTGACTCCTTCCAGTCGACCACTTTGCGATTGAGCATCACCTGAATCCCCTTGCGATGCAGGACTTCGAGGGCTTGTTCGGAGGTGCGGGGCGTCATGGCCGGCAGTACCCGCGATTGTCCCTCGATCAGATAGATGTGCATGTGCGAGATGTCGAGTCGCGGATAGTCGCGCGGCATCACATAACGCCGCATCTCAGATAGCGCACCGGCAATCTCGACCCCCGAAGCTCCGGCTCCCACGATCACCACGTTGAGCCGTGAGATGCGTTCGGCCTCCGAGGCCGCGGTCACGGCAATCTCGAAGTTGCGAAGCACCCGATTGCGGATGTTCAGCGCATCGGTGATGTTGGACATCGCCAAGGCGTTGCGTTGAATGGTTTCGATCCCGAAGAAGTTGGGGACGCAGCCGGTGGCTAACACCAGCATATCGTACCGAATATTCCCTAACGTGGTCGAGAGCCTCTGACCTACCGGATCTACACCTTCGATGTAGGCCATCCGGAAATAGAGGTTCTTCCATCCCTGAAACATTTTGCGGAAGGGGAAGGCTATGTCTCCCACGTTCAGTGCCGAGCTTGCTACTTGGTAGAGCAAGGGTTTGAACATGTGGTAGTTGTGCTTGTCTATCAAAACCAATTGATACGGTGTGCGGCGCAAGGCGCGAATCAGCGCCAAGCCGGCAAAACCACCTCCGACGATGACGATACGAGGGGTGTCGGTTTCGGGAATGTTGAGTGGCATATTCGAGTGGGATTAAGGAATCTACGGTATGAAAAATAGGCGTTCATTGCGAATTCATCGCACCCTGTGTTTTGATGGATCCAACACGAAAGGTGCTTCAGAAATTGTGCCACTCCTTCGGGGAGGTGAAAGAGGTTGCGAGAGCGGGGGGGGAATGGATGAGCGGTGCGTTACGCTTTCGGTGGCTCCGGAGCGTCGGAAACGACCGAAACCTTGGTTAATCCTTTTTCGCAGGCAATACGCTCCATCAGGGCATAGGCTTGGGCGTAGTCGTTGGCGATGACCCCATCGAGAATCGCCTCTTTAATGACGCTCTTGATCTCTCCCACCACACGACACGGTGTGAGGGCGTAGGTCTCCATAATCAACTCTCCGGAGATGGGGGGTTGGAAATTACGCACACTATCCTTCTCTTCAATCTCCTGCAACTTCACACGTACCAGTTCAAAATTCTTCAGGAAACGTTGCACCTTGGCGTCGTTGGCCGAGGTGATGTCGGCTTCACAGAGGGTCATCAGATCGTCGATGTCGTCTCCGGCCTCGAACAGAAGGCGTCGTACGGCCGAATCGGTGATGGCTTCCTCGGAGAGGATAATGGGGCGCAGGTGGAGAAAAACGAGTTTCTGGACATACTTCATCTTCTCGTTCATCGGCATCTTGAGCGACCGGAAGAGCGCGGGGATCATCTTCGACCCGACCACCTCGTGTCCGTGAAACGTCCATCCGATCTTGGGGTCGTAGGCTTTGGTGCGGGGCTTCCCGATATCGTGCAGCAGAGCCGCCCATCGCAACCAGAGGTTGTCGGTGTGACGCGCAATGTTGTCCACCACTTTGAGGGTATGCAGAAAATTATCTTTGTGGGCATTGTGTCCTACACGCTCCACCCCTTTCAGACGCGACAGCTCCGGAAAAATCAGGGGTAACATCTCGCAGGTGTCGAAGAGGGAGAATCCGAGTGAGGGTGCGGGTGAGAGGAGAATCTTATGGAGTTCGGTGACAATTCGCTCCTTCGAGACGATGGCGATGCGCTCACGGTTTCGGGTGATGGCCTGAAACGTTGGGGTGTCGATCTCAAATCCCAACTGGGTGGCAAACCGCACGGCACGAATCATGCGCAACGGATCGTCTGAAAACGTGGTGTCCGGATCGCACGGAGTGCGAATCAGGCAGCGTTCCAGATCGCCCATGCCGTCGAACGGATCAATCAAACGCCCAAAACTCTCCGGATTGAGGGAGAAGGCCATGGCGTTGATCGTGAAGTCACGACGCAGTTGATCGTCTTCGAGGGTTCCGTCCTCGACAATCGGCTTGCGAGAGTCGGCACGATAGGATTCTTTGCGCGCTCCGACAAATTCGACCTCCCACTCGTCGTAGTGGAGCATGGCGGTGCCGAAGTTCTTGAAGACCGAT
This sequence comes from Alistipes sp., assembly GCA_028691095.1. GTDB lineage: Bacteria > Bacteroidota > Bacteroidia > Bacteroidales > Rikenellaceae > Alistipes_A. Next base: position 5,984 of record JAQUZZ010000061.1, read on the forward strand.
ACGGGGGTGTGGCGTTTGCGTCCCAAGGCGCGTGCCACATCAATTCCGCTTCCGGTCACGACAATATCAATATCGGTACAGGGGCGATGCAAAAAATAGTCGCGGACATACCCGCCGATTACGAACGCCTGAACGCCTTGGTCGGCTGCAATCGCTCCGATTTCACGGAAAAGGGGGTGTTGCAATGCTTGGTTCATCCGATCTGCTTGAGCTGTTTGAGGTAGAGCTGAATCGTGTTTTCCATTCCCAAATAGAGGGCGTCGGAGATCAGTGCATGGCCGATTGACACCTCTAATAGATTGGGAATCTGAGCCGCAAAGTAATGCAGATTTTCCAGACTGAGGTCGTGCCCTCCGTTGACCCCCAGCCCGTAGAGCGCGGCTTCGCGTGCCGTAGCGACAAACGGTGCGATGGCTGCCGCACGATCCTCCGTGTAGCCTGTGGCGTAGGGTTCGGTATAGAGCTCTACCCGATCGGCTCCGGCCTTGGCGGCTGCGCGGATCATCTCGGGGCGTGGGTCGATGAAGATCGAGGTGCGGATGCCGGCGGCTTTGAACCGACCGATGACCTCTTGCAGAAAATCAAAGTGGGTGATGGTGTCCCACCCCGCATTGGAGGTGAGGGCGTCGTGAGCGTCGGGCACCAAGGTGACCTGTGTCGGCACAACCTCCAGCACCAAGTCGATGAACGAGGGAATCGGGTTGCCCTCAATATTGAGTTCGGTGGTGACGATCGGTTTCAGATCCCGGACATCCTGATAACGGATATGACGTTCGTCCGGACGCGGATGTACGGTGATGCCTTGTGCGCCGAAACGTTCGGCACGGATGGCTGCCTCCACGACATTGGGAATGTTGCCTCCCCGTGAGTTACGCAATGTGGCGATCTTATTTATGTTTACACTCAGCTTTGTCATATTTTTCCGTATTTTTGTCGCCGTAAAGGTACAATACTTTTTTGTAAATGCGTTTGATCCGAAGCCCCCATCTTTTGTAGGTCATGATACGATCTGAAAAGAGAAGGCCGAGTAGCTGTTTGAAACGTAATTCTTTACAGAGCGTTGGCTCGACGTGTTTTTTTGTGTAGCAAGGAGCCCTTGTGTGCAGAAAATTTTGAGGATTAACCCGATACGGAAAATGATAAGTGCGACGTGCGGATGGAAAGAGAAGCTATGAATATTGTATTATATGGTCGTCCCCAGCGTGCCCACACGGCGCAGGATCTGACTACCCTCCTGGAGGCCTTGGACGAGAATCAGATGTGCTACCGCATCAACCGTGAGTTCGCGGCGTTGATTACCGAGCGCACGGGGCGGAGCTTTGAGCAAGCCCAGCTCTATGAGACAGCGCAGGATCTGACCGAAGAGTTTCGGGTAC
>JAQUZZ010000062.1 GCA_028691095.1 Alistipes sp.
CCATGACTTCAGCCTTTGACATGGTGGAATCACGATGGTATTTCCTCTTATTGACCGGTTTTAGCGTATATTTTGCCATCATTGCATCAAAAAACTTGCAGAAATCATCTGCCATACAAAATATTTCCGTAACTTTGTCCTCGGTGATCATAGCGATTTTTGTCTGTAATTCTTTGTATGTCAACACTATAAAGTTACAACAAATTTCGCTAATCACCAAATTTACAAGGACTTATAATTCGTCGAACTCACGTTAAAATAGAGAGACAATGATTGACGCCAACAAAAAAACCATTTTTATTGTAGATGACAAAGCGGCAATTGCCAAAATTCTCGCATTATACTTTTCTCGGGATTATCATACGGTTCATTTCGACAATCCGCTTCCCGCCATCGAAGCATTGCAGGCAGGCAACATCCCGGATCTCATCATCTCTGACATCCGCATGCCTCAGATGCGTGGCGATGAATTTCTGCATTTCATTAAAAAGAATGAATTATTCAGTTCGATTCCGGTGATTATGCTCTCCAGTGAGGATAGCACGTCCGAGCGGATTCGTCTTCTTTCGGAGGGAGCAGAGGATTACATGGTCAAACCTTTCAATCCTCAAGAACTAAAGGTGAGAGTCCAAAAGATTCTAAAATAATATGAGTGAAGCCAAACCGCTGTTGTTATATATCGGGTCGCACGAATTAACGCTCAAGCATTTTCGTGAGCTTGCTGCCGAGCATTTTGAGTGGGTGAGTGGTGCTAATGTGTCGTCTGCTTGCAGCCAACTCTCCAGTTGTAACGCCACACAACCCATCGTACTCTGGGAAAAACAGGGCATAGCACGCGATCATGCCAACCTTATGATGTTTCGCAAAAGATGCCCGGACGCCTATATTTTGCTGATTGTCGACGGTCTGACCCCGCAAGAAAAGAATGAGTATTTAAAAGCCAAGATCAACGATACCGTTTCCGCACAGATTCAACCGGAAGCATTTGAGCAGGGCATAGCATTGATCCGGAAAATGCAACGGTTGCAATCCACGGCTCACGCGTCCTCCGCTCAAGTCAAGCCTCAAGCGTCGATCACCTACTTTAGACTTCCGTTGTGGAAACGCACCTTTGATCTTGTCGTCTCCGCCATGGCGTTGCTTGTGCTGTCTCCTCTGTTGATTGTCACCGCATTGGCCATCCGGATCGAGAGCAAGGGCCCGATTGTCTACAAATCGAAACGCGTAGGTAGCAACTACAAGGTCTTTGACTTTCTGAAATTTCGCTCCATGTACACCGGAGCCGATCAACATCTGAAAAACCTCCAATCGCTCAATCAATACAAATTTGACCAAACCCCCACCGCCTCTGGAGGGGACATAGGTGCAGAATTGCTGATCGACGATGACACCGAATGGGACGACTCCTTGCAATTTGCCGAGGATGATCCCATCCTGATCTCCGACAATAAGATTATCCAGGAACAGCACTTCTTGGATCAAAAGAATTACGAACAAGAACACGCTTTTGTGAAGTTGGAGAATGATCCTCGCATCACGCATGTGGGACACATAATTCGAAAATTAAGCATCGACGAACTTCCTCAATTATTCAATATTCTCAAAGGGGATATGTCGATCGTTGGGAATCGGCCTTTGCCCCTGTACGAAGCCGAACTGTTGACCAGCGATGAATATATCGAGCGCTTTATGGCTCCGGCGGGACTGACCGGACTCTGGCAGATCAAAAAAAGAGGAAACTCCGGAAGTATGTCGGCCGAAGAGCGCAAGCAGTTGGATATTGAATATGCCCATCATTTTTCATTGGCTATGGATCTTAAGATAATTTTAGGAACCTTCAGCGCGTTTATACAGAAAGAAAATGTGTAAAAACTCCTCTCTGCTCTCTTGCATCGGATGCACACTGCTCTTCAGTTTGTCGCTCGGTGTACCCGCAAAGGCCTCCACGCTTTGGCAAAACGATTCGACCCAACTACCAAAGGTCGATTCGCCGCTCCGTGACACGCTGGATCAAGCGGATGAGTTAGGCCCCTCGGGACGCGTCTTGACAGGCATCTCACTCCCCCCCTTGGCTGAGCTGTATGCCAATGCCGAGAACGTGCCTTTCGTGCAAACCCGTCAAAAACAAAAAGAGTTTGAAGCCCTCCAATTAAAGAGAGAGAAACGTAATTTTTTGTCATTTTTCAATGCCAATGGCAGCTATTACTACGGGAACAACGTCATCAGCAATCGTATGTACGACGACTCGGGAGCTCCGATTCCTTTAGATTACTCACAGCAACTCCAATCCCGCTACAACATCGGAGCTTCGATCTCCATCCCTTTGGACAAACTCTTCGATCTGCGAGGCAGCGTGCGTCGTCAACAAAAAGTAGTCGAACGGGCCGAGATGGAGTTCCAAGCCGCTATTGAGGAGCGGAAAGTCACCATAGCAAGCCTCTATGCAAAGATTGTAAGTTTTATTCCCATCGTGAAAGCTGCGACCGAAAAGATGATTTTTGCCAATGCCCAATACGCCTTGAGCGAAAATGATTTTGTCAATGGTCAGATTACGGCCTCAGAGATCAGCGTCGAGAAGAGTCGGCAAATGCAGGCACTCTCCGAATATGAAAATGCCCGATCGGAATTATACGGCCTGTTGCTCCAACTGGAACTGGTATCGCACACCCAGATCATTTCGGAAAACGACGCAATGTAGAGGTTACCCCCCTTCGTTTGGGAATTCACTTTAAACACCTCATTGATTATGAAATATTTCTTGTATATCGGCCGATTTCTCTATCGCATCCGAGTATGGTTAGTGCTATTACCCATACTATCTGTAATATACATGATCTGGAAAACGCGGAATATGGAGCGCACCTATGAGGCTCATGCCACCGTCTACACCGGTGTTGTCTCAGGGTATGATATGGGTGAAACGCTGGATCAGGGGATTGACTGGAATACGAAAAACGGAACCATTATCAACATGATGGATCTCATCCGAAGCGAGGCGACCCTACGTCGTGTGTCGATGCGTCTGTTTGCGCGATGCCTGATTCACGGGGATCCCAACAACGACAACATCTACCTGAATGCGGCGACCTATCGTTGGATCGTGGAACGCACCCCAAAATATGTGCGCGATTTGGTGGTCAAAGAGGATGAAGACAAGACGGTGGAGAATTTCTTTGCGAATGTACAACCCAACAACAAAGATCACCTCTACGGATTGTTTATGTGGGAGGCCAGTAAATACTTCGGGGTCAAGGATCTGAAGACGATCAATATTTCGCGATTGGAATCCAGCGATATGCTCAAGATCGAATACACCAACAACGATCCGGGCATTACATATCAAACCATCCTCATCCTAATCAAGGAGTTCTCCGATCAGTATCAACAGTTGCGATTCGGTGAAACCAATGATGCGATTGCCTATTTTACCAAAGAGTTAGCGGATGCTAAACTGAAATTAAATAGTGCTGAGGATGAGTTGACGAATTACAACCTTGAAAAAAAGGTCATCAACTACACCGATGAAACCAAGGAGGTGGCCTCGCTGACCAAAGCCTTTGAGATGCAGTATCAGGATGTAGCCATGGCCTACGCCAAAGCAAAGGCTACGGTGGAGAGTTTGGAGCAGCGCATTAATTTCAATGTGAACAATATGCGCCAGAATACCATCTTCCTGAGCAAGCTGAAGAAGGTCTCTGAACTGCAAACCGAAATTACGAACATCGAAGCCTTCGGACAGAAGAGCGATGCCAATATCGAAAAAACCGCACAACTCAAACGCCAACTTCGGGAGGACGAGAATGCCATATTGGCACTGAAAGACACCCTCAATGAGAACAAATATTCTCAAGAGGGGATTGTCCGCAAACAGTTTGTTGATGAGTGGCTGGAGCAATCCCTGGAATTGGCCAAAAGCGAAGCGCAGAAAAGGGTAATGGATCAGTGGAAAAATGAGTTGGATCAAAAATATGTCTTCTATGCGCCGATCGGCTCCACCATCAAATCCAAAGAACGAGAGATTGATTTCACCGAACGGACTTACCTCTCCCTGCAAAACGGACTGAATGCCGCGATTCTGCGCCTCCGCCAATTGCAGATGACGACCAACACCCTGAAGGTGACGAACGAACCCTCGTACCCCATCTCTCCGCTACCGCATCAACGCAAGATGACCGTCACGTTAACCGGCATCTGCACGATTCTCTTTGTCTTACTTTATTTCCTGATTTTGGAACTCATCGACCGAACATTGCGTGATCGGATTCGAGCCGAACGAATCACCAACGGGAGAGTATTGGGTGCAATTCCGGGGGATACCCGACGTTACCGGCAATTTAATACGCAAGCCAAAGAGTTAGCCATCCGCTTCTTGGCAAAAGCCATCGTGCCTTATTTTAAAGAGAAACGTCCGGTTGTGATCAACCTGATAAGCATGAATGCACACGAAGGCAAACATTTGATTGCGGAGATGTTGCGTTCCTATTGGCAAGCCAACGGAATACGGGTCAAGATTTGCTCCTATCACACCGACTACAATCCGCACAGTGACCGTTATGTACTTTCGCAACACTTTTCGGATTTTTGCGATGCCTGCGATTTCGATCTGATCTTGGTGATTCATCAGCCCTTAATTCGGGAGAGTGTTCCTTCTGCCTTGCTGCAAGAGGCACACATGAACGTGGTCATTGTCAAAGCACACGCCACGTGGAAGAATATCGACCAAGAGGCCTTGGAATCCTTGCAGACGCAAAGCGGCGAGACCCCCACTTTCATTGTATTGAACCAGACCTCACGGATTGTTACCGAAGATTTCACCGGAATGTTACCCCCCTATACGCCCTTCCGGCAGTGGATGTATCGTCTCTCTCAATTGGGTTTGACCGGTGATACGGTGAATCCCGACTCCGAAGAGGCGAACGACACTTCGACCGAAGAATCCTAAATCGCATGATCCTGCCCCCTACATCCTATCGTAAGCTCACCCCCTTTCTGATCGTTTGTGGTCTATTGGGGGGTGTAGTGCTTCTGATCGAGCTTATGTTGCTGTTTGGATGGGTTGCGGGGAGCATGGTCGCCCTCTTGCCTTTGTGTGTTCTAATGGGGGTGGCTCTCTCTTTGCGTCCCTATTTTGCCATGTGGTTGTTCATCCTCTTGAATTACTACATCATGGGGCTCTCGCGGTACCTCCCGCTCAAATCCGGAATGATGATGATGGGCTTTGCCTTGTTGCTGCTCTGCCTCATCCTCCTCAATCAGATGTTCCGCAAGATCTCGTGGCGCAATGGATTGACCAGCCTTACTCTCTTTTGGGGAGGGTGGTTGGTGTATTGTGTGGTGATGGCATTCCTCCCGGGAGGAAACTTCGACGCATGGTTGATTGCCTTCAACGGATACGCCCTGATTCCCTTTCTGTTGGCACTGCTGCTGCCCATTCTCTTTCACCGCTATCGTGATCTGAAGTTGTTGATTCTGGCCTTCTCCATCCTGACACTCACCGCAATGGGCAAGGCGCTGTGTCAAAAATTCATCGGCTTCGATACCGCCGAAAAGATTTTTCTCTATGTCAACGGGGGTGCCCGAACCCATCTGATCTGGTCGGGAACGCGATACTTCTCCATCTACACCGACGCGGGAAACTTTGGGTCGGCAATGGCGATGGCAATGGTTGTCTGCTCGATCGTCGCGCTCTATGTGCATAAGGGGTGGCGCATCTATTATCTCTGCGTGGCGGCCTTGGCGGCCTACGGATTGGGAATGTCCGGCACACGAAGCGCCATGATCATTCCCTTTATGGGATACCTCACCTATGTGGCCACCACCCGACGATGGAAAATCATCTTTGTTGGGGTTATCTTGCTCTTGGGATGTTTCGTTTTCTTCAAATATACGACTTACGGACAGGGAAATTCGATGATCCGAAGAATGCGATCCGCCTTCCACCCCACGGAGGATACTTCGTTTCAGGTGCGCATGAACAATCAGGCGCGCCTGCGTTATATCATGGCTGAGAAACCTTTCGGTATCGGCATGGGACTGGGCGGAGGAAAAGCCAAACGTTTTGACGAAAAAGCAATCACCTCGTGGATCGCTACGGACTCTTGGTTTGTGCTCCTGTGGGTCGAGATGGGGTGGGTGGGTCTTTCGCTCTATATGTTGATGCACTTGCTGATTATCGCGGTGGGAGGCTGGAAAATCCTCTTCCACATCCGAGACCCGCAGCTCCAAGGGCTCTTAGTAGCCTTGCTGGCCGGCGTTGCCGGGATGTGGGCGGGCGGATATGCCAATGAGATCATGAATTTTCCGAACGGCCCCATGGTTTGTGTGTTTGAAGCGATGATTTTTGCAGGCCCTCGCATGGATCGAGCCCTGCGTAGTGGAACAGCGGATGCAGATTCTCAACCAGATTGGATGTTATGACACTCTCTCCTCAAATATCGGTTATCACCGTCAATTACAACGGACTGGAGGATACCACGGCCTTGATTGCATCGTTGCGCAAGGTGATCCACAGTTGCAGGGTCGAGATTGTGGTGGTGGACAACGGATCGCGGCAGGATGAAACGCAGCTCCTGCGCCAACGATTTCCGGACGATGAGGCCCTAACGCTGATTCGCAGCGAGCAAAATCGGGGCTTTGCCGGAGGCAACAACCTCGGATTTCGAGAGGCCAAGGCTCCGTGGCTGTTTCTGCTGAACAACGACACGGTGGTCGAAGAGGATCATTGGGAGTCTCTCCTTCAATTTATGGAGCAACACCCCCAGGTGGGTGCGCTGTCGCCGAAAATATGTTTTGCCTTTCCGCCCTATGCTGTGCAGTTTGCCGGATACACCCCCCTGAGTCGCATTACGTTGCGCAATGCACTGATTGGCTTCGGGCAGACCGATGGCGCAGCCTACGCAACCCCACACTCTACGCCCTATTGTCACGGGGCGGCCATGCTGGTGCGGCGCGAGGCGCTGGAACGGGCGGGCGTCATGCCGGAGTGTTACTTCCTCTACTACGAGGAGTTGGATTGGTCGGTACGCATTACCGAGGCAGGATATACCTTGTGGTATCTTCCTTCGGTGACCCTTTTTCATAAGGAGAGCCAGAGTACGGGGCAGGAGAGTCCGCTGCGCACCTACTATCTGACCCGCAACCGTCTTTGGTTTGCGCAACGCAATCGGAAGGGGATGGAGCGACTCCTCTCGTGGGGCTATCAGTTTGGGGTCGCAATTCCCAAGGCGATTCTCCAACATGGGGTTCATCGCAACGGAGCTGGAGTGCGAGCCGTCATCCGAGGGGCAGTGGATTTCCTGCGAGGAAAAGATCACAAGGGCGATTTATGATGCGTTT
>JAQUZZ010000063.1 GCA_028691095.1 Alistipes sp.
GAGCATGGCGGCCATCTGGGTGCGCACCAAGGTGGAGATCAGCAGACCCAGCGCAAGGGAGAGCAGAATGTAAAGCAGAGATAGCGCACAGATTCCCCAGAGACTTCCGGCCAAGGGTACGTGCAGGACGAATCGAGAGAGCAGCAGGATCAAGGAGAGGCTCGCGCACGAGAGCAGAAAGTAGGGCACCATCTTCGAGAGGATGAGCGTAAGGGGGCGAACCGGAGAGACCAGCAGCACCTCCATGGTTCCCACCTCCTTTTCGCGCACGATGGAGACGGAGGTCATCATGGCGCAGATCAGAATCAGGATCAGCCCCAAGATGCCGGGCACGAAGTTGTAGGCACTCTCCATACGGGGATTGTAGAGAAGGTGTAGATTGGGTTGAATGGCGGGTGCTGTGGCAACGTGTACGTAGGATTGGGAGGCGAAATAGCCAGCCACGATTTGTTGGAGATATAGCTGTTCGGCCACGGCCGTATTGGGGTTGGAGGCGTCGACGGAGAGTTGAGCCGTGGCATCGGCGTGCGCCAGTCGGGCATCGGAATCGGGCGGGAAGCGCAGCACCAGATCGACGGTGCCGTTGCGGAGCAGGCTTTCGGCCTCTACGGCAGTGGCCGCTGGGGCAACCACCGTAAAGTAGGGATTGGCCTCGATTTTGGCGGTGATCTGACGGAGGGTCTCGCTCTGCACGGGAGCAACGATGGCCAGATTGATTCCCCGAATCTCCACCGAGATAGCGAAGCCGAAGAGCAGGATCTGCACCACGGGCATACCCAAGAGGATCAGCATGGTACGCGGATCGCGGAGGATATGAAGAATCTCTTTGCGGACAAAAGATCGAAATAGAGACATAGCGTGTAACGCAATGGGGGTTAAAAGGAATCGGTTCGTGTGGCATGACGCGCCAAGGCCTGGAACACATCGTCCATGGAGGTGGCGGCAAATTGTGCTTTCAGGCGTGCGGGGGTATCCAGCGCCTCGATGCGGCCGTCGACCATGATGGAGACACGGTCGCAATACTCGGCTTCATCCATATAGTGGGTCGTCACAAAGAGGGTTACTCCACGGTCGGCCGCTTGATAGATCATCTCCCAGAACTGACGTCGGGTGACCGGATCGACGCCACCGGTCGGTTCGTCCAGAAAGACGATCTGCGGGCGGTGGAACAGCGCGACGGAGAAGGCAAGCTTCTGTTTCCAGCCCAGCGGCAGGGCCCGCACCAAGGTGTTGCGTTCGGCCGTGAAGTGGAGTTCGTCGAGCAGCGCATCGGTGCGTGGAGCAATTTCGCGATGGGGAACCCCATAGATGCCGGCAAACAGGCGGATGTTCTCCCAGACCTTCAGGTCTTCATAGAGCGAGAAACGCTGACTCATGTAGCCGATCGAGCGTTTGATCTGTTCGGCCTGGGTGCGAAGGTTGTATCCGGCCACAAGCCCCTCCCCCTCGGTGGGTCGGCTCAGGCCACAGAGGATCCGGATTGCGGTGCTTTTGCCCGCCCCGTTGGCGCCTAAAAAACCGAAGATCTCACCTCGTGCCACTTGAAAGGTGAGGTGATCCACGGCCGTGAAGGAGCCGAAGCGTTTGGTGAGATTGCGAATGTCGAGTGCCAGAGGGGTCATGATTGGGAGAGTTTCAGGTAACAATCCTCGATGGTGGGTTGTATGGGTTGCAGTTGAAGGTGGTGATACCCTTGAGCTTCGAGATGGGTACGCAGGGCGTCGATGCGGTCGGCAGCCAAGGTGAAGTGGTGGCTCTCCCCGAAAGCATAACAGCGAAGCACACCCGGGAAACAGCGTACCGCATCGAGCAGGGCGTGCATAGGGTCGGCCGTGATGGCATAGAGAGGCTCCCCGAAGTGATCCACAATGCCCTGCGGGGTGTCGGTGTAGAGAATGACCCCTTCGCGCAGAAAGGCGATGCGATCGCATCTTCGCGCTTCGTCCATATAGGGGGTGGAGGCGACAATGGTGATTCCTTGCTGGCGCAGTCGCTGTAAAATCTGCCAAAACTCCCGTCGCGACACCGGATCGACTCCGGTGGTCGGTTCGTCCAGAATCAGCACGGAGGGGGCATGAATCAGGGCACAGCAGAGAGCCAGTTTCTGCTTCATCCCTCCGGAGAGCTGAGCCGCGCGACGACGGCGAAAGGGTTCGATCTGCACATAAATATCCTCGATGAGCCTACGATTTTGTGACAGAGAGGTTCCGAAAACCGAAGCAAAAAACTGAAGATTCTCCTCGACGGTCAGGTCGCCATAGAGCGAAAACCGCCCCGGCATATAGCCCACAATGCGACGAATCGCCCGATAGTCGCGCACGGCGTCCAGTCCGTTCAAGGTGACTCGACCCTCATCGGGAATGAGCAGGGTGGTCAGGATCCGAAAAAGCGTGCTCTTCCCTGCCCCATCGGCTCCGATCACGCCGAAGAGCTCCCCCTGGGGAATCGACAACGTGACATCGCGTAACGCCTGCACCGCACCATAGCAATGAGAGAGGTGGTGTGTCTCTATGGCATTCATAACCGTGTGATTTTCAGATTTCTACTACTTCGTTTCAAAATAGACCTCGCCATAGGTTCCGATTTTCAGATACCCATCGTTTTCGACCGAGATCTTCAGGGCATACACCAGATCGGCTCGATCGTTGACGGTTTGGATGTTCTTCGGGGTAAATTCGCTTTCGGAAGCGATCCACGTGATGCGCCCCGAATAGTTGCGCTGTGCATCGGCTCCAAACTGTGCGACCACCTTGACCGTTTGACCCAACTTCAGGGTGGCAAGCTGCTCTGAGGTGACATAGGCCCGCAGATAGAGTTGCCGTAGATCCGCAATGCGGAAGAGCGGCTTCCCGACAGCGGCCATCTCACCGGCCTCGGCATACTTGGAGAGCACGGTGCCGTTGACCGGAGCAAAGATCCGGCATTTGGCCAAGCGATCGTCGGTCTGGGCTACCTGAAGATCAAGCGCCGAACTCTGGGCATTCAGACTGGCGGTGTTGAGGTGGAGGGTGGAGCTTTGGGCAGATAGTTGCCGTTGCAGCACCCGCAGTGCCGACTGATTGTCGTCCCACTGTTTCTGGGTGGCGGCTCCCGCTGCAAGGAGTCGCTCGATGCGGCGAAGTTCGGTCTCTTGCTTGGCAATCTGCTCCTGCGTGGCAGCAATCTGCTTGGAAATATCGGGTCGGGAGACCGACACGGAGGTCATGCTCTTTTGCAGTTGCAATTTGGAGAGGTAGAGTTGCATCGAGTCGATGGCGCCCAAGGCTATGCCGGTGCAAACGCTATCTCCCTCTTCCAGATCAAGGGAGAGAATACGTCCGGCAGCTTCGGCCGATACGGTGACTTCGGTGGCCTCAAAGGTTCCGGTGGCATCGAAGGCTTGAGGAGCCGTGCAGGCCGTAATGAGGGCGGCACAAAGGAGCAATAAAAGCGGTTTCATGGAGGTAGAGTTATTGATTGACACTGAATTTTAGATCATAAATCTGTTTGAGTAGTTCGATTCGACGGGTTGCGGCACTCACCCGTGCGGCACTCTCGGCCGTGATCTCACGCAGCAGCTCGGTGGTCTCGATCACCCCGTTCTCCAGTTTGGCCTCGTAGGCCTTACGCACCGATTCGCGCAGGGCGATGATGCGGGCATCTTGGGCAATTTGCTGCTCCATCTGCTGCACGGCTTGTTGCTGCTGTTGTGTTTGAAGTCGGAGGTTGAACAGAAAGGTTTCGCGTTGCAAGGCGGTCTCCTGACGCACGTTTTCGAGCTGTTGCAGCCGATTCCGTTTGGTGTAGTAGTTGCCGAAATGCCACTGCATTTTGATGCCGGCAATATAATTCCAGGTATTGCGTCCCTCTACCATATCTTTGAAGAGGTTGAGTCCCGGATTGCCGTAGAAACCTTGGAACGAGGCTCCGATTTGGGGGCGCGTCGAAGCACGTACCCCCTCGGCTTGGGCGGTGATTCGATCCTCCACACGCTGGAAATACTCCAACTCGGGACGACACACCTCGGCACTGGGCACCTCACACGGCACAGGGAGGCTGAGCGAGTCGATCGAATGGCCGGTGAAGAGCGAGAGCATCGTTCGGTAGGCTTCCGAGGTCGATCGGATGCCGATGTATTGTTGTTGGATGGTCAGCAGCTCGGCCTCCAAAGCCTCAACATCGCAAGCCAAGGCCGTACCGTTGGATTGACAAGCCTTCAGTCGCGAGAGGTTGCTGCGCAGCAGATTCTGCTTGAGCAGATTCTGTTCGGCTTGAGCCTCGGCCAACAGCGTGCCGAAAAAGAGGGTGTTCACCCGTTCGCGCAGGGCATAGAGATCGACCGCATTGGCCGCTTGTTGCACGGCACCCTCAGCTTGAGCCAAAAGTCGTTCGGCATGGGAGACGCCACCGTCCCAAATGCGCTGAGTCACCTCTGCCGTGGCACGATATTGCCCCTTGTCTAATCCTTTGAGGGTGATTCCCATCGCTTCATAGGTGGCGCGCATAGCGTCCGGAAAGGAGGTGACGTCGGATTGATAGCTTCCTTGGAGGGATAGCGAACCCTGAGGCAGCCACCCCCGAGCCGCATTGGAGAGGGTGTATTGGGTCGTGTGTTCGATCAGGGCATAACGTTGAATCAAAGGGTAGTTTGCTGTGGCCCACGTATGACACGCCTGGAGGGTGGCCTGAGCTGGAAGCGAAAGGCAACTCCAGAGCATTCCAAAGAGCAGAAGGGCAACACGGAAACCTCGGATAGTTTGGTTCATGATGAGATGGTTTGGTTTGTGAAACGGTGAAAAAGCGAAACGGTGAAACGGCGATTTGAATCGATGCGCAATGCAGGCAAAAAGGCTCATCGCGGACAGACATAAAGGATTATGGCAGATTCGGCAGAAGGCGATAGAGGATGACCTGCACATTCTCGGTACGCCGTGCCGCAAGCAGCGCCTCCCGCGTTCCGTAGACGGGTAGCGTCACGGCCTCTGCAATGGGAAACATAATAAAGAGAAAGACATTCAGCGACACCGCATCCAGTAGCAGGTTGAGGGCGCAAATGCGACGAATCTCTCCCCGATCGGCCGCCTCGTCCAAATCCTCTTGAAAGTGTTGCAGAAAGGCGCCTGTGGCCATGGCGATCGTCTCTCTGAAATTTTGCAATCGTTGCGGATTGGAGATGATTTCGTTGATTACAAAGCGCGGAAGATCGGGATTGGCAGATAGAAAATCGAAATGCGCTTCAATCCCTCTCTGAATGCGAAGCCGTAGCGACAACTTGGAGTCGAGCATAAACCCCGACACGGAGTGCGCCAGCAGAGCCACCTTCTGTTCGTACACCTTATTGAAGAGATTCTCCTTCGTGCGAAAGTAGTAGTGGAGCATGGTGTGCGTGACTCCCGCGGCAGCAGCAATGGAGGTGGTTTTGGCACCCGCAAAGCCCTTGTCGAGAAATTCACGCTCGGCAGCTTGCAGAATGTTTTGTTCGGTATTGGAGGATTCCATGCGATGGAGTTTAAAGAAGTTTAGGGTTATATAGAGCCGATTTACAGGATCTTTATGTCATTACAAATCACTTGTTCTGAATGAATTAGTACAAACAAATCTATTTAACAATATTGTTTAACCACACTGCAAATGTAATTATTTTTCGTAAGACGCAAGCGTTCCGTGCAATTTTTTTCAAGAAAAAGGGGGACGGCTGAGGGGACGAGGAGAATATTAAGGACGAAGGGGGGAGAGACAGGGGGGAGACAGGGGGGAACAGTGAAGGAGGAAGGAAGGAGGGACAAGGGGCGGTGAAGAGAAAAAAGAGAAAAACAAGGAAGGGAAAAGGAGAAAGGGCATGGCAAAGACCGTAGGCAGGCAAGAGCCCGGCGCCTCCCTCTCTCAGATCGAAGGAAAAAGCCACACAAAAATGTTGCGCTTTGCAAAGGATACGCTATTTTTGTAGATCCAAAACCAAGAGAGACATGAATCCAAATGCCGTAATAGAACTTCATGATGTCGCAATTTTTCACTCCGAGGATCCGTTTCGCAGTAGCGGTTCGCGGGGCATGGAGAATCTGATCCTTTCGGATATTGATCTTTCGGTCGCCCCTGGGGAGCTGGTCTATCTGATCGGTCGTGTGGGATCGGGAAAGAGTTCGCTGCTCAAGACCCTCTATGCGGAGCTACCCCTGCGGGAAGGGTACGGATCGGTCGTCGGCTTTGACCTGCGACGCCTGCGACGCAAGGATATACCCTATCTGCGTCGACGTATCGGCATTGTCTTTCAGGATTATCAGTTGCTGACCGATCGCAATGTGTTCCACAACCTGCGCTTTGTGTTGCGTGCCACCGGATGGCGCAACGAGTTGCAGATTCGCAGTAAAATTGCAGAAGTGCTGGATATGGTGGGCTTGCAAAACAAAGAGTATAAAATGCCCTATCAACTCTCCGGCGGAGAGCAACAGCGACTCTCCATTGCCCGCGCCTTGCTGAATAATCCGCAAATCATCTTGGCCGATGAGCCGACGGGAAATCTGGATCCGGCAGCGGCCGATGGCATCATGAAGTTGTTTGCCTCCATCGTCTCCCGCGGTTGTGCCGTCTTGATGTCGACCCATAACATCAGCAACATCCAACAATACCCCTCTCGCACCCTGCGGTTCCATCAAGGAAAGGTGGCGGAGATCGACCTCCACTCCATTTTGGGAATTTAAACCCGCGCGCTGCTTACCAACCCTACGTGCGCATGGCATCTCCGATCTATACCCGTTTGAAATGGTTTGGGATTCCATGAGCGTGCCGAGAACAAGGAGGAGAGCCTGTCCGTTGCTTTTTTCGATGGACGAAAACAGGCTCCATTCCACGAGGATGCAGGGAGTTTATAGCCTTCCTAAAAACCGAGATGACAATTGCGTCGCTTTTGCAGTGAGGAAAATTTTATCTTATGATTCCGTGCTGCTGAATACTGGTTCTCTGGGAAAAAATTACTATCTTTGTTGAGATTTGCCGAGCCACACGAGAACCCTCGCAAGAGGAGTCTCCCATCCCTCTTGGGGGAACGAGAGATCGGGACGCACAGCGCAACGACTTATGCGGAAAGGTTTCGAGGCATCGCTTTCGGCAGATCCATCCGCAATCTTGCAAGGATTCATAATAAAGAAAATAGCACACGAGTGAAGTGCTTAATGATGTAAAAATATGAGTGTAGACGAAAAAGATCAGATTCAACAGGCTGAGGAGTCCTACTCCGCCTCCAGTATTCAGGTGCTTGAAGGCCTGGAAGCCGTACGGAAACGTCCGGCGATGTATATTGGTGACGTGGGAGTCCGTGGTTTGCATCACTTGGTGTACGAGGTGGTCGACA
>JAQUZZ010000064.1 GCA_028691095.1 Alistipes sp.
GGTGCGATTGAGAAAGTGATAGAAGAAGCCCTTGTAGCCCGACGCCTGGGTGGGGTCGTCACTCTGCGGAGCATCGGCAAAGAAACGCAGGGTGGTCAGTACCCGCTCGGCAGCCTCGCTGCGCGACACAAAGCCTCGCTCAACCCCCACGATGTAGGCCGTCAACCCAAATCCCGTGGCTGCAATGCTGCACATGGCCGTATTGTTGGACAACGAGGAACGGTCGGGAACCAACCCGTTTTGGGCATTGGTCAAAACCCAGAAGTAGTTGAAATGGGTCAACTCCAGTTCATTCAGAAATTTCAGATCGATCGTATCTTCGCTCGGCGGAGGCAGAAAGCCCCCCGTCCGATCCTCGTTGCAGGAGGTCAGAGCCCAGAGCACCAGCAGCAGCACCATCACCACTGCGGCTATCTTATAAATGAGTCGCATATTCAGTATTATCGTTTTCATCGTATTTGTTCCTTTAGTGTAGTCCCTTCCGTCCGTTACGGTATATGCTTGATATACTGAAGCCTTTATTGCCAACAAAAAGCACGGGGGGCTTATTTTTTTACACAACGTACCGGAATCTGCCATGCGGCATCGACCCAGTTGCCTCCGGTGACCGAAGCGGAACTGTTGTTGATGTCGACTTTCCAAGGCGCGGTATTGCTTCCCTTGCTGGAGGTCCAGTATCCTGCGGCTTCACCATATGCCTGTGGCACTGTGGCTCCACCGGTCAACCATCCGCTCAGGGGCAATCCCAGTGCCGACTCCATCAGATTCAAGGTGATACCCACGCTGCCACTCACGCCGTTGCCACTCACCGTACCTCCGGTCAGTTTGGCAATCGCCGCATTGAACTGCGTAAGCGTCGGAACCATATAGCCTTCCGGACAGATCGACCACTCTCCCACTCCATCGTAGTCGATCGTATAGTCGGGATCAAAGGTGGTGGCGCCGTAGGGTTTCCCATACTGCAACATTTGACCCATCGCAGCCGCATTGGCTCCGGAGGCTCCGTAACTTCCCGGATCGGGGGAGGTAGCTCCGATGTTCCGATCAAGCCACACATCGCCCGGATCGACATATCCGTTGCCATTGATATCGACAAAGAGGGTCTGATACTCCAGTCCTTGATAGGTAATCGTCTCCGGAACAAAGGGCACGCCCGGGGTGTCGGTATAGACCATCACAGGCAGAATCATCGTATAGAGCACCTTATTGATCGTCACCTCTGCCGTAAGATTCATCGTGCCGTCACTCAGCGGTGTTCCGCTCAAGGGGATCTCGATGATTCCGGCGGTTGCCGCGGGCAAGGAGGTCGTGAAGGCCGAACCCTCAACCCCATTGGACGCCGCCACCTGAAGTGTAGCCTCCACGGCAGAAGGGGTCGTGTAAGCCACGGCCAGCGACACCTCATCCAACGGTTCTCCCTTCAGCATAATCCCGAGGAGCGCACTCTTGGCAGGAAGCAGGGTGATGTCTCCCGTCACGACAATGGGAATCGCTGCCACATAGTTATTGTCGCCCTGTTGGAGGGTTACCGACAAGGTTTGCGTTCCATAGGCCGTAGGTGTTCCCGTGACCGGAATCTTCAGGAATCCTCCGGAGGGAGCAGCTTCCAAGGTCGTGGTGTAGGAGGTCACCGTGAGCCCCTCTACCGCCGCCGCTGATACGTTTACCGATTGGGAGGCATAGGAGGTGTAGAAGAGGGAGATCACCCCTTGACTCACCGCCTCCCCGATATGGAAGGTTCCCGAGACACTACTCTGTGCCACATCGAGTGCGATGGAGGGAGTCACCGACACCGGAATCTTCAGGAAAAGCTCATACCCCCCCACGCGCAACACGGGACGCAAGGTAATCGACCCCGAAGCCGTCGGAGTTCCGCTCACCGGAAGCACCAGCGTTCCGGAGCCATAATCCGTACCGGAAGCCGCGGCCAGTTGCACCACAGTCGGATCGCAATAGAGCCCCGCCGTCTCAGGCAACAGCACCTCGGCCGTTTGTCCCAAACCCTGGGTATAGGCCAAGTTGATTCGGACACCGGACGTCACCGGAACCCCCTGAATCAAGGTGCCATAGAAAGAACTTTGTGTGGCATTGAGCAACACCGTGTCGTATACCTTATCAATTTGAGGATCTTTTCCGCACCCGGCCAAGCACAGCGCGCAGAAACATAGGAAACCGAATTTTTTCATAGTAAGAAGTAGGTCTATTCATTAAAGAATGATGTAATCCCAAAGAATGATTGAGCCCTTTGGTCACGGCATATCCCTGATACACCGAGGCGTTTCTTCCGCTGCTTCGTATCGACGGAGGCGTGGCTCGTCGCCCTCCATCCGGATCTATCGCCGGAGCCTTGCCCCGCACGACACACCCTCGAAGCCTCTCGAAGGATTATTTTGCAAGTACACGGAAGGTTCCCTCCTGCGTGGCCTCGGAGCTTCCACCGACCCACACCTTGAAATCGCCTGGTTCATATCCGAACTGCATATCTTGGCGGGTGAAACTCAACGCAGAACCATTCAACGAGAAACGCACCTCCCGTTGCTCTCCGGCGTCCAACTCGATCCGCTCAAAACCACGAAGTTGCCGCACGGGGCGTGTCACGCTGGCCACCACATCGCCCACATAGAGCTGTACCACCTCCACGCCACGTCGCGATCCGACATTTCGAACCTGCACCGAGACCTCAACCGCTTCACGCAAATTGCTCTCTGCGGGGGTCACCTTCAGATCGGAGTAGGTGAAGGTCGTGTAGCTCAGGCCATACCCGAAGGGATAGAGCGGTCGATTGTCCTCCCGATTCAGGTAGCGCGACACGTAATGTTGCTCTCCCTTGCCGGGGGTAAAGGGTCTACCGGTCTGTTTGGCATCATAGTGAATCGGAACTTGACCTATGGAGGCGGGGAAGGTCATCGTCAGCCGCCCCGAAGGATTGAAGTCGCCCGACAACACATCGGCCACAGCGTGTCCCCCCTCCGTACCGGGATACCACACCTCCAGCATCGCATCGCACTGCGCCTGCTCCCAACTCAGGTCGAGGGGTCGCCCGCTCACGATCAGGAGCACCAAGGGTTTGCCGGTCTGACGCAACGCGGTAATCAACTGCTGCTGGATGGAGGGCAGCGTGAGAAAGGTAAGACTCGTCGCCTCACCACTCCAAGCTCCGGGTAAACCCACGGTTAGCACCACCACATCACTCGCACGTGCCACAGAGAGGGCTTCGCCAAACCCCCTGAGGTCGGAACCTTCGGCCGAGCAACCCCGTGCATAGCGCACATTCTGCTCCCCGAAACGCTCCTTCATTCCCTGCATGATCGACACCACATGACTGGAGTCGCCCTGTCCATACCAAGATCCCAACAGATCCTGCTGTGCCGTGGCAAACGGGCCGATCAACGCCACCCGCTGTCCCACAGTTAGGGGCAGGGTCTGTTCCCGATTTTCGAGCAACACCATCGACTCACAAGCCATACGACGTGCCGCCATCAGGTTCTCCGGTTTGTAGAACTCCCGTTCGGCAGCCTTCAGATTGTGGTATTTGTAGGGATCGTCGAAGAGTCCCAACGCAAACTTTACGGCCAAGACCTGGGCACACATCCGATTGACCTGTTGTTCGGAGACCCGCCCCGACTCCACCAACTGGCGCAGGTATTTATGGTAGATGTCACCCTGAAGATCCATATTGACTCCGGCATTGATGGCCAGTTGCCCCGCCTCCATGCTATCTTGCGCCACACCATGGGGCACCAGTTCGTTGATGGAGGTGAAGTCGGTCACGACAAATCCCTCGAAGCCCCACTGCTGACGCAACAGTTGGTCGAGCAGGTATTGGTTGGCGGTGGCCGGAATCGCATCCACATCATTGAATGAGGTCATCACCGAAGCCACACCCGCATCCACCGCAGCTTGGTAGGTCGGGAGGTAGATGTCGCGGAAGGTGCGCTCGGAGAGCTCCACCGTGTTGTAATCGCGACCCGCCTCGGGGGCTCCGTAAGCGGCAAAGTGTTTCGCACACGCCAGAATGGTCGAATCCGAACTCAGATCCTCGGGACGATGTCCCTGATAACCCCGCACCATGGCTTCGGCAATCCGGCATCCCAGGAACACATCCTCGCCCGAACCCTCCGACACCCTTCCCCAACGCGGATCGCGGGTGATATCGACCATGGGAGAGAACGTCCAGTCAACCCCGACGCAATGGCCTCACGTGCCGCCACGCGCGCCGAGAGTTCGATACCCGCCAGATCCCACGAGCAGGAGAGTCCCAGGTTGATCGGAAAGATCGTCTTCATGCCGTGGATCACATCATACCCGAAGAGCAACGGAATCTTCATGCGGGTCTCCTCCACCGCAATCCGTTGCAACTCGCGATTGTACACCGGCACGTGTGCATTGAAGATGTTGCCGCACGTCCCGTTACGAATCGCCTCCTCGACATTCTTGGGCAACGTGGGCCCCGTGGTCGTAAAGTAACTGGAGTAGAGCACCAACTGTCCGATCTTCTCGTCAAGGGTCATCTGCCCCATCAGAGCCTCCACCTGGGTCTGCACCTTCCGGCTGACCGTGAAGCGCGTAACCGGAGTCGAATCCGTCGTACCGGAGTGCGTCTGGCAACCCCACATACCCCATATCGCTGTCAAAATCAAAAAAGTATAATTTCGTTTCATTCTCTTATCGTAAGCACGTTCTACAATGTATTCGCTGTAAGCTCTCCGTGGCTCCAAACGGTCACCGAAGAGAGAAGTTCCTCACGCACGGTTCGGCCACCTCTGTGGCTCAATCCTCCGGTGCAATGGGTTGGTGATGGATCTGGAACCCCAAGAGACTCAATCCACGACGCACGTCTCGATTGCGCATAAAGGCCTTCCACAGGGTCTCATGCAGGTGATTCTCCAGCATGACCAGAATGGGGCCTTGGTCGATCGCGATATAGCTCTTCGTGGAGCAGGGAGCACCCAGACTCAGATTGACTGCATCGTAGAACCCCATGATTCCGAAGGTTACGGCTCCGTAATTGCGATAGAGATTGCGCAACACCGCCATCGACTCCTGTGGCGTGTAGGGCATGGAGGAGAGCGCCGCCGTGGGGGCAATCGTCCCAAAGTCATTGCCCACCCCCGGGGCATGAGCCCGATACCCCTCGGGCAAGGCATCCGATGCGGTAAGTCCCCAGAAATCGGCTCCATAGCCCACCCAACGATAGGGGTTGTCGATGCAATAAGCTCGATTAATCAAGGTGTAACGACGATTCTGCTCTCCGTAATCGGCATACCGATCCGACAGGCCTCGGGGATCCAGCCCCAAGTAGGAGTAGTGTACCCAGAACAGAGGGCCTCCCATCTGCAATCGTTTACCCAACGGCAACATGACGTTGTAGAAATCGGTTGCACAGAAGAACTCTCCCTCTTTGAAGTTCACCCATCCCTGCTCGTACACCGCACGGGAGATGGGATAGGTGGGCGACGAGGCGGCCAGAATGTAGGTGATGAAGGTCTCGTCGTAGCCCCGAATCGGATGATTCATCGCAAACCCGTAGTCGGGCGACCAATGCCAGTAGAGCATGGCTTGCCCCTGCGTGTAGTGACTCCACTCCACCGTGCGCCACAACCGGTCGATGCGTTCGCGCAAGGCCAGCTCCATGGAGTCCGCACCGTCGAAATAACCGGCCACAGCGAGCAATCCCTCAACCAAGAATGCGGTCTCCACCAAATCACCCCCATTGTCCTTCTCACTGAAGTGATAGGGTTCAAACGTCCCTGCATTATACCAGTGTGCCCAAGCCCCATGAAAACGGGGCAACTGCTCCAGCGTCTGGGTCATCCGATGGAGCCGCGCAACCACCTCCTGTCGCGACAACCATCCGTTCTCCACCGCAGCCACCAGTCCCATCATGCCGAAACCCGTTCCACCTATCGTCACACACTGCACCCGTGTATCGTTCGAGCGTTCATAGATGAGTCCGGTCTGCGGATCGGCAAACTCCCAGAAGTAACGCAACGTATAACGCTGCACCATCTGCTGAAGCTGCACATCGGTCATCTCCGAGACCTTAGCCTCCAATGGTGGGCTCTGCCACACCGATCGTCCGGCCGAATCCAGCGCCTCTATCCGGTAGGTGTAGACGCCGCGCGCCGGAACGAAATCGAGGTAATAGAGATTCTCGGTCTGTCCCACCGTCTCGGTTTTCCCATCTTGCATCCGCAGGAGGGTATACCGCACGGCTTGCTCCACCTTGGGCCATTGCAACTCCACATGAGCGTCGTAACCCGTGGCCACAGCCCCCTGCTCCCGTCCGAACAGCGTCCGCAAATCGGGCGTTGCGGAGGGTGCGGCAATCGCCGTACTCCCTATCCCGCAGACGCCGGCAAACAGCACCCCGATTCTTCCGCAGCATCGGAGCACGTCACCTATCCAAATGCTAATAGCCCTCATTTTGCACTAATTTATTCATTAACAGAATCTGTGCATTGGGAATCGGCAGCACATAGTTCTTCGGCGTGGATACCGGAGAGGTGGAGGGCAACGGCAAGGTGGTCGATGCCGGCGAAAGACCCGCTGCCTGCATCTGCGTCAGTCCCGCCTGTTCGCTCTCCATCTTCGCCCACACCCTCTGGGCAAAGTAGCCGGGGCGTATCTTGTCGATCCGCACCAAATCAAAGTAACGATCGCGCTCCAAGCAGAGCTCCATCCGCTTCTCCTCCCAGATGCGCTCCAGGGTCGGGGTCTGACTCTCCAGACCGGCTCGTGTACGCACCGCATTGTACCACTCCGAAGCCTTGGAGTCTCCGGTCTGCATGGCAGCTTCGGCACCGATCAACAGCACCTCGGCCCAACGCATCATCCGAAGGTTGCCCCCGTAATTCTCATTGCCTCCGCTCACCGGTCGCGGTTGATAGGCCTTGCGGCTGAACCGATTGGGATAACCATTGCCCGTCGACGTCGTGTCGTTGGCATAATAGGCTCCGGTGATCGTGGTATTGGCAATCACCGAGGGGGTCTGTTGCATTCCGCTGAAGATGGTCGTATGTCCATAGATGATGTCCGTCTCGGCACGCAAATCGCCCGCCTCGTAGGATTGCACCAGATTCAAGGAGGGGGCAATGAATCCCCAACCCCAGTTGGGATCGCCCCGCGTACCCTGCACCTGCCAACCCTGATACGAGCCGTCGCCCGTCAGAAAACTGGCCGCCCCAATCTCAAACACCGATTCGGTGGAATACTCTCCGGCCTTCGTGAAACGATTGGCTACGGGAATCAACGCATAACCGTCGGTCGACTGCTCCATTTGCTTGACCAGCGACACCACCTGAGCGTAATATT
>JAQUZZ010000065.1 GCA_028691095.1 Alistipes sp.
CGGTGAACGTGCCGGCCTACTTGGCCGAAGTGGCACGATTGCATCCGGAGATAGAGGAGACCCTGGAGGTGTGGGATCCGTTGCTCAGTGAAAATTCGGGCTGCTATCGTGTGTCGCACGGAGCGGTCACCATGGAGCGTCGGGGGGTGGTGGCTCACGGGTTAACGCCGGGAGCTCTGTTCGCACGCTATCCGTTGGAAGACCCCGATTTGCAATGGGTGCGATAGCCTCCGACCACAGATGCGGGGTGGTAACGAGTTTTTGTTGAGTGAGCGGCCCATGCAGGAGCTTTTGTCGGAGCGAAATATTCCGAAAAAAGTCGCGAAAGGTTTGATTTTCTGAAAAAGCGCATTATCTTTGCACTTCAATTATTTGCACTATTAAACAATTTTCTGGATTCAATGTACGCAATCGTAGAAATTGCAGGTCAACAATTCAAAGTTGAGAAAGGTCGGAAACTCTATGTTCACCGTCTTCAAGGAGCCGAAGGTTCCTCGATGAGTTTCGACAAAGTCCTGCTCACAGACAATGACGGTCAGGTTAACGTCGGCACACCTGTAGTAGAAGGGGCCGCAGTCAGCGCAACGATTCTCAAACACCTCAAAGATGACAAGGTGATTGTGTTTAAGAAGCGTCGCAGAAAAGGGTATCAGATTCAGAACGGCCACCGTCAATATCTGACCCAGATTCAGATTGACGAAATTAAGGCATAACGTTTAAAATCAGAGTAGAGAAATGGCACACAAGAAAGGAGTCGGTAGTTCTAAGAACGGTCGTGAATCCGAAAGCAAACGATTGGGTGTAAAGCTCTTTGGCGGACAGGTTGCTAAGGCTGGCAATATCCTGGTTCGTCAGCGTGGTACGGTACACAATCCCGGCGAGAATGTGGGCATGGGTAAGGATCACACCCTGTTTGCACTGGTCGATGGCGTAGTTTCGTTCAAAAAGGGCGAAAAGGACAGATCTTATGTTTCGGTGACCCCGCTGTCGTAGGGTCGTTGGAAAACGGAATACTTTCAGCTCCGCATTCTACAAGAATGCGGAGCTGATTTTTTAGTGGGGGGGGAAGCGGAAAAGGGAAACGCTGAGTGCAAGCTCCAGCGAAACCTCTTGTTTTTGCGCTCTTCTTTTCCCGTGCAAAAGAGGGGGCGCGATAAGTTGCTTCCCATGCCAATCACCCCCGTCAGAGAGAACTCTGGCGGGGGTGATGCGGTGAAATGAGGACTTGCGGGTTGCCCTCTTTGCAAAGGCTTACCTTGCGACGGGCGCGGTTACTCTACAATGGCTACCCGATTGAGCGGAATATCCTTGAACTGATCGGATCCGCCTTTGGCGACGACCTCCAGTTGCGATCCGTTCACGCTGTACTCGTTGACCAATACTTTGTAGACGGCTTCGGCGCGCAGTTGGCTCAACTGTTGATTCCATTCGGGCGATCCGGTGGCACTGTCGGCATACCCCACGATCTTGAACTTTTGATTCGGAAGCGCCTTGATATACTTGGCCACATACCCCAGATTAACCCTCTCTTGCGGGGTGATGGCGTAGCTCCCGATTTGGAAGAAGGTTCCCATCACGGGACTCATCACCGGAGCCGTTGCCGATTTCACCGTTTGGGGCTCTTGTTTCGGAGAGGCTACCTTGGCTTTGGCGAGTCTCTGGATGCTGTCTTGTGCATCGGAGAGTTGGTTTTGCAAGGCTGCAATTTTCGCATTGTAGTCCGAATAGTCGGCCACCATCACAGTGGCGGAACGTGAGAAGCCTCGTCGATTCAGTTTAAAGGTGACCCCTGCCGTGAGTGACGTGATGCCTTCGGCTTTGCGACCTCCGGTCATGCCGTCGAAACGTTGATTGACCAGCATCTGTCTCATCTCAAGGGTGAGGTCGATCAGGTTGCTGACCCGGAAGTTGTGCAGAATACCGCACGTAAAGGCAATCTCGTTGTTGTGCGCATGGCTTGAGGAGGAGCGTGCCCATCCGAAACCGACGTATGGAATCACATCCCACACCCGATCTTCGCGGTAACCGCTGATGGCGTTGGAGATGTTCCACATGACATCGCCGTGGAGGTTCATCACGTTGAACTTCGTGCGATACATCCCCTCCGCGTTGGGCGCTCCGGTGGCGTAGGCGGTGTGACCCTCACTCCATCCGCGCCCTTTGATTCCTGCATATTGCATACGCAGTCCGACGCAGGGGGTAATCCATTTGCCGACCGAAATATCCAAGGCCGGAGAGAGATGCTCTCCGAAGGAGCCGTAGCTGAAGTGTTCGCCTACATACATATTGACTCCTCCTGCGACACCGATGAACATATTGTCAAAAAAACGGTTGGTCAGATAGGGGCCTCGACGCGAGGTGATCACCGTCTCTTCGACAACCTCCTGTTGAGCGAACACCGGAGTGCAGGCTACGGCTAAAAGTAGTGCTAAGAAATGCTTCTTCATAATCATTGTTTTAAATGATGTTTTTGAAATATCTGTGTAACCTCAAAAAATGTTTGATTCCTTTATTAATATGGTGTGGATATGCCAAGGTACGCATGGCTGCAAAATTGCACGTTGCATTCCTGGATCTCAAGACGGTGGTCGGACTAAACCACCGAAGGTATTGCATCTCCTCTCAAACTTATTGCCAATCTTTGATGAAAAGCGTTTTTTTTGGTAAAAAGAGAATTTTGATTCCTCTGGAAGACCCAGAACATCACCTTCGTTTGGGAATATAAAGCACAAAACACCGTGCAGAGCCTCTGCTCTACATTATATAGAGTGAGTCCCGAATGCCGCGTAATGGAAAAACCGTTCTAATTTCGATAGGTGAGACTTGGGATCACCGCGGTTGTGAGAGGGAATAACCTCCTATAGAGAATGCAGATAAGCGGAGTATGCAAGGAGGTTGAGCGGGAACGAGAGACTTCGACGTGTATATCTTTACGATAAAAAGTAAAATTAAGTGCGACGATATTTGCAGAATCCCGAATAATTCCTACCTTTGCCTCCGATTTGTTGCGGGGTGTAGCGCAGCCCGGTTAGCGCGCCAGCTTCGGGAGTTGGAGGTCCCGGGTTCGAATCCCGGTACCCCGACAAATTGCGAGGGTTAAACTTTTGAAGTTTAACCCTCTTTTTTTGTTTTAGCCACCGAATGTTTTTATATTCGTACCGGAGTATGCCTTAGTAGCTTACTCCAAAGTCGTAAAGAGGATCGAAAAACAACGTGTTTCATAAAAAATGAAGGATATGAAGAGCTGGAAAAGAGCAGTGTGGGGAGTGATCCTCTTTGGAGGATTGGGGCTTCAGGTTGAAGCACAAGATTTTGAACGCTATGCCAAGGCCAATGCGGCATTGAACACCCCCGTGGAGTGTGTTTTTATGGGGAATTCGATTACCGACTTCTGGTTTGCGGCGGATTCAGCCTTTTTTATCGACCACCATTTTGCGAATCGAGGCATCGGGGGGCAGTTGTCTACGCCGATGTTGGCGCGTTTTCGACAGGATGTGATTGAGTTGCATCCGAAGCGAGTGGTGATCTTGGCCGGAATCAACGACCTTGCTTTTGGAGGGCTCTCGACACAACAAGTGCTCGGCAATCTCGTTTCTATGTGTGAATTGGCGCGCAGCAACGGGATCACGCCGATTCTCTGCTCGCTATTGCCTTGTTATATCTTCGGGTACAATGAGAAGTGGAAAATGGCGGAGCCGGTGCGGGAGATGAACGAGAAACTTCGCGACTATGCCACCCAAGCCAAGATCAGCTATGTCGATTACTACACGGCGTTAACCGACGAACGGGGTGGGCTGCCAGAGTGTTACTCCAAAGATGGGGTTCACCCCAATGCAGCGGGGTATCAGATCATGGAGTCGATCATCCTCCCCTATGCCTTGGGAAAGCGCGCGACAAAAAAGGTCTCCGTTCATTTTTCGGGAGCGAAACGTCAGAGTTGGACGCGTTAAGCCTGTCGAGCAATGGGTCGAGGAGGTGAGTTCCGTAGCTCAAACTTAACACGGGGTGAGAGGGGATCCTCTCCTGCGTTGATACCGACAGAGAGGTACGGATATTGCGGAAGGGGGAGTATAAATTAGTGGAGGGCTGGATGTGTCGTCCTGAAAAAACGTGCCCCGAAATTTTAACAATTAGAAATAAAAACTTACCTTAGAGCAGAAATTGAGCAACCACAGGAGGCAACGGTGCGAAATGTTCGGGGTAAGCCTATTGGAGTTTCAAAATTGTACACTATGTATATTGTGAATACCTCTTTTATGGTCGACCCGTCGGTGCATGATTGCTGGATGGAGTCCCTGCGAAAACACTACCTTCCCTTGCTTCAGCAAGAAGCCTTCGGCAGGGTTACCTTTACCCGTGTGTTGTCGGCAGGGCCTGAGGATCATTACACCTATTCGTTACAGATTGAGGTGGACACGATCTCTCAGTACAAACATTTGACCGAGGAGCTGCTGACGGACTACACCCAGATTCTGCAAACTTTGTTTGCCGATCGCGTGCTGTGGTTCAATTCGTTGATGAAACAGATCGAGATCGACCCGAACGTGGCACCGCTGATGAATTAAGCGGCTTTCGGGGCGTCCCGCGTTTCAGCACCGTGTGCTCTTTGCGGAGTAAACGCATCGGTAGGGCAGATTATACCGCAACCAAAGGACTCAAGAATACGTTGGAATACTTAATATACAAAAAAGAAAGATATGCGTCGTAGGCTTTTTATCATTTTGATCTTACTGGGAGGGTGTTTTCAGACCCTCTCGGCACAATATCAAACGGAGATCGAGGTACTGAAAGGCGAACAGTGGTGGGGCGTTTTTGTGGCAGGAGAGCAGCAAATGCCGTTGAGTACCCCCTTTCCCCAAACCGATCTCTCGACTTGGGTGAAGAGCAATGTCGCACCATTTCTGGTGTCGAGTCGCGGTCGTTATATCTGGAGTAAGATTCCTTTTAAGATTGAGTTTACGGGTGAATCCATCCTGATCGACTCTCCCATGGAGGAGGTGGAGGCCGTGGCTGGAGGCAAGAACCTGAGAGATGCCTATTTGATCTGTTGTCACAAGAATTTTCCACCCGACGAGGGGCGTCTTCTGCCCTCACCGGATTTTTTCACCCTTCCGGTCTATGACCTGCGAGGAGCGATGCGCTTTGAGATCTCGGCCGAGGAGTTGCGAGGATATGCCCAGGAGATTCTCGATGCGGGTTATCCTGCCGGAACGTTGATCCTGCCCAGTGGATGGCAGAGCTCCATTGGGAGTCTCTCCCCCCATCCGATGCTCTATCCCGATTTTAAGGGGCTGACCGAGGCGTTGCACGGCATGGGATTTAAGTTGATGTTGACCATCACACCCTTTGTCAGTGGCGACGGCCCGATCTATCGCTCGTTCCGTGAGAGCGACTCCTTTGTCAAACTCTCGGATGGCAGAACTGCGATGGCAGAGTGGGTGGGTGGATATAGTGCGTTCTATGACGTTACGCAACCCGTTGTTTATGAATTGCTTCACAAACAGCTCTTCGTGTTGCGGGATAGCTTGGGGGTCGACGGATTCTTGTTTAATTGCGAGGAGGCGTTACCCTATACCCGCTTTGCCCACTCTGGAGCTGCGGAGTATCTGAAGAGTTGGAGCCGTTTGGGATTGGATTTTCCGATGAGTCAATATACGATTAGCCGAAGTGTGGATTCGGTATCGACCTCCTACCTGCACGATCTGCAAATGAAACGGGCTTTGGGATGGAGCTTCCTGCCTCAGGCGGTGTCGAATTTGATGACGGCCAATTTGTTGGGATACTCCCATAGTACGATCAGTGTCGACCCGACGCAACCGGAGGACTCGGTGCAGTTGCAACCGGTACTCTTGTTGCGTGCCGTGCAGTTGGCGGCGGTACTTCCGGTGGCTACGATCAGTATGACACCTTGGAAAGCGACCGATGCTCAGATTGTCGCGCAATGCCGCGCCGCGCTGAGCCTGCGTACCAAGATCGGAACCTACTACAATCAACTGATGAAAGAGACGGCACGTACCGGAGAACCCATCATCCGACATCTGGAGTATGAGTTTCCGCGCAATGGCTTCTCCGATTGCAACGACCAGTTTATGATTGGCTCGAAATATTTGGTAGCACCCTTATTGACCGAATCCAATACGCGCACCGTGCGCTTCCCCAAGGGGGTGTGGATCAGCACCAAGGGACAACGATACAAAGGGCCGTTGGTGACCTCGGTGAGAGCCGACGAGGGTGAAATTTTGATTTTTGAATCCTCGAAATAGTACAGCGTGCTATTTATTAGCAATTAACACATCGGTATAGCAAGCTTATACCGTGACGGAAGGGTTTTCATTCTTAAACCGAATTTACAGGAAGGGGTGGCGGTGACGCTGCTTTCGCGAAATCGAGAGGGTTTTCCAACCGAAAGACCAAGTACGTGAGTCCGGCGTAAGTGAATAGAATAAGGTCTCCGAATCGAAGAGAGGGTCGAGACGACAAACATAGCGGAGCAATGGGGTGGGTGCGGCTCCGATAAAACCAAGCGATCATGTTAAGTCAAGAACAGAACGACTATTTGCTGATGTATGCTTACAATGCAGCAATACGTGCGGGCGCGCGTATCATTGATATCTATACCGGAGGAGCCGACTACGCGGTGGATATGAAGAGTGATCACACGCCAATCACGATTGCCGATCGTGATGCCCATGAGTTGATTAAGACTTATCTGGGAAAAACGCGTATTCCGCTGTTGAGTGAGGAGGGGCGAGACCTACTCTATGAGGAGCGACGCAACTGGGATCTCTTCTGGATGGTGGATCCCCTGGACGGAACCAAAGAGTTCATCAAAGGCAATGGCGAATTTACGGTGAACATCGCCTTGATGTATAACAACGAACCGGTGATCGGCGTCATCTACGTCCCCTATATTCATAAGCTCTATTTTGCACTGAAGGGGGCGGGAAGTTTTCTCAAACGGGAGATAGCTCCCGATCATGAAGCCCATTGCACGATCGACCAGATTCGGGAGGGGGCGCAGCGGTTGCCGTTGCAAGCCGCGTCGAATGCTCCGATCCGCATTGCCGTCAGCCGTTCGCACGATACACCGGAGACGTTCGAGCACATTGAGCAGGTCAAATTGAGCCATCCGGATGCGCAGGTGGTGGAGCAAGGAAGCTCCTATAAGTTCAGTTTGTTGGCCGAGGCAGCCGTGGAGGTCTACTTCCGCACGTCCAATACGTATGAATGGGACACCGCCGCTGGTGAGGTGATTCTCTCTGAAGCGGGAGGTGTCGTGGAG
>JAQUZZ010000066.1 GCA_028691095.1 Alistipes sp.
GGGGTCTTTGGCAAGGGGCCGGGAAATAGTACCCAACGCTCCAATCTGCCGCACTCCTACTCCGACTTTGCGTATGCCTTTGTGGTGGAGGAGTATGGACTGATAGGGGCTTCGGTGATTCTGTTTCTCTATCTGTGTATCTTTTTTCGAGGAATTATCACCTTCCAGCGTTGTGGAACGGCGTTTCCGGGGCTGTTGGTGCTGGGACTCTGTCTGATGATTACCTTTCAGGCGATATGCAATATGTTGGTGTCGGTCTGCATCTTTCCGGTGACGGGACAAACGTTGCCGTTGGTGAGTTTGGGCGGTTCCTCGATTGTCTTCACCTGTTTGGCGTTGGGGCTGATTCTGGGAATTAGTCGTCAGGTGAAAGAGGAGTCGCTGGATCGACCCAAAGAGGAGTCGATGTTGGAGTAAGCAACACCAAAGAAGGATTGAGTTCTTGCATCACGGTATATGATTGATACATAGATGCGTTTATTGCTAATAAGGGATAGAAAGGGAGGATTGAATCCTTGCATCACGGCATATGCTTCATGTACAGATACGTTTATTGCCATAAAAAGTTCATTGTAATTATAGGGGTTTCGATTTGTGAAACTCACGTTAAACTCGCGTTATGAAAAGATTGAAAGTGATCTTGAGCGGTGGCGGCACGGGAGGACATATCTATCCGGCCGTAGCCGTAGCCGAGGCGTTGCAACGCCGACTGGGCGACGGGGTGGAGATCCTGTTTGTCGGTGCGGAGGGCAAAATGGAGATGGAGAAGATCCCTGCATTGGGGTATCGGATCGAGGGATTGCCCGTGGCGGGGTTGCAGCGACGATTGACGTTGCGGAATCTCTCCGTGCCGGGGAAAGTGATCCGCTCGGTGTGGCGTGCCCGTCATCTGTTGCGCCATTTTCAGGCCGACATAGCGGTGGGTTTCGGAGGCTATGCCAGTGCGCCGGTGCTGTGGTGTGCCCAAAAAATGGGGATTCCGACCCTTATTCAGGAGCAGAACTCCTATGCGGGGTTGACCAACAAACTCTTGGGACGTAAGGTGAAACGGGTGTGCGTGGCCTATGAGGGCATGGAGCGTTTCTTCCCTTCGTCGAAAATTGTGCTGACCGGGAATCCGTTGCGGGGTCGGTTTGCAACGGCGGATGCGGGGTCGCGCGAAGAGGCGTTGCGCTATTTTGGGCTGCGTGCCGATCGCCCTGTGGTGTTGGTGGTCGGGGGGAGTCTCGGCACCCGCACGCTGAACGAGATGATGAAGGCGCATCTGGATGAGATCGTACAATCCGGAGACCTTCAGGTGATCTGGCAAAATGGGAAGTTCTATGACCGCGAGATGAGCGCATTTGTGCAGGGACGACCGACGCAGGGAGTCTGGCGCGGGGCGTTCATCGACCGCATGGATCTGGCGTATGCGGCGGCCGATGTGGTGGTGGCTCGTGCCGGGGCGTGTACGGTGTCGGAGCTCTGTTTGATCGGGAAGCCGACCCTTTTTGTTCCTTCGCCCAATGTGGCCGAGGATCATCAGACGAAAAATGCCATGGCACTGGTGCGAAAGGGGGCAGCTCAGATGATTGCCGATCGCGATGCCGTAGAGGGTGTCTTTCCGGCGGTGCGGGCGATGTTGGCTGACCCTGAGGCAATGGCACAGATGCGGCAACAGATTCTCGCGCTGGGAATCGCCGATTCGGCCGATCGGGTCGTGGAGCAGATTCTGCAAGTTCTGAACGTAAAAGCACAGTGTGCTATTTATTAGCAATTAACCCATCGGGATATCAAGCTTATGCCGTGAAGAAAGGGCTCAATCATCCCTTTCGGTCGTTTATTCGCAATTAATGCATCGGCATATCGGTCATAGACCGTGAGAAAGAACTCAATCATTCTTTGCAGTTACTTATATCCGATGTTGGGTCTCCTAAAATTGAAAAGGCAGGGGGCATTACAAAGGATAGTCTAAAAAACTAAGATAATGGATTTTGATAAAATATACTTTTTAGGGATTGGCGGAATCGGCATGAGTGCTTTGGCGCGATTCTTTTTGCATGAGGGAAAAAAGGTGGCCGGCTATGACCGCACGCCTTCGGATCTGACGGCTGCTTTGTCGAACGAAGGGGCTGAGATTACCTATGAAGATCGGGTGGAGACGATTCCAGCGTGCTATCGCGATGCACAGACGACCTTGGTGGTCTATACACCGGCGATTCCGGCTGATTGCGCCCAAAAGAACTTCTTCCTGCAACAGGGTTTCACGCTGACCAAGCGCTCGCAGATGCTGGGCGTGATGGCGCGTGGCAAATATCTGATGGCGGTCTCGGGAACGCACGGCAAGACGACGACCAGTACCTTGGCGGCATGGTTGAATCGAGAGGCAGGAGGCGGAGGAAGCGCCTTTTTGGGCGGTATCTCTAAAAATTTCGGAAGCAATCTGGTGTTAGGCTCTGGCAATCGCTTGGTGGTGGAGGCCGATGAGTTTGATCGCTCTTTTCTGCAACTCTACCCCGACGTGGCGGTGGTGACGGCTGCCGATGCCGACCATCTGGATATTTACGGAACCCATGCCGCGGTCAAAGAGGCCTTTGCGCAATTCATCGATCAGATCCGTCCGGGCGGAGCCTTGATTCTCAAAACGGGGGTTGAGGTGGCGGTGCGTAATACCCAAATCCGCGTGTGGCGTTACAGCTACGACACCCCGTGCGACTTTTATGCCCGACAGATTCGCGTGGGGGAAGACGGTTGCTATACCTTTGACTTGGTGTGTCCGGATCGCGTGATTGCCGATTGCCGATTGGGCGTGCCCGGTTGGGTCAACGTGGAGAATAGTGTGGCTGCCGTGGCGATGCTGTGGGTAGCGGGGTTTGATGAGGCGAAGTTGCGAGAGGCGTTGGCCTCCTTCAAAGGGGTGCGTCGTCGCTTCGACTTCCATGTCAACACCCCTCAACGGATCTATATGGATGATTATGCCCATCATCCCAACGAGTTGGCGGCTGCCATCACCTCGGTGAAACAGATGTTCCCCGGCCGACGATTGACCGTGATCTTCCAACCTCACCTCTATACGCGGACGCGCGATTTTTATCGCGAGTTTGCCGCATCACTCTCCTTGGCCGACGAGGTGATGCTCTTGCCGATCTATCCGGCTCGTGAAGAGCCGATTGCAGGGGTGAACTCCGAAATGCTGCTGCCTCTGATTACCGTTCCGGCTCAACTGGTACAGAAGGAGGCGCTGTTGGAGACCTTGAAAAAGAAGCAGCCCTCGTTGTTGGTGACCTTCGGTGCCGGAGATATTGACCGCTTCTGTGATCGAATTGCCGCGCTGGAGTGTGCCGATTAGGGGCGTGAGGAAGGGGCACAACCCCAGGCGGTGACGGGAGCGGCTCTCCCTCTTCGGATCGGTCGGAAGGCGATGGAGAGGGGACGGCAGAGGCGACAGCGGGGTTGTTCTGTTTCTCTGGAGAAACGGACTTTCAGGCGAAGAATAAATTTGAAAAATCATAAGAAATACGGATCTTTACCGTCGGTGCGATCAATGAAGTAATTCCAAAGAATGCTTGAGCTCTTCGGTCACGGTATATTTCTGATATATAGATATGTGAGTTGCTAATAAACGACCGAAAGGAATGCTTGAGCCCTTTTTTCACGGTATCTGCTTGATATACCGATGCGTTAACTGCTAATAAACGACCCAAAGGAATGCTTGAGCTCTTTTTTCACGGTATATGCTTGATACACTGATGTGTTAACTGCTAATAAATAGCACGCTGTGCTTAAAATACAAGGTTGTGCGTAGACCCTGGATCATTTTGCTGAATGTGTTGGCCTGGAGTGGACTGATTGTCTACCTGGTGCTATCGTCGCAGTATGCCTCGGAGCAACGCAATGCGCAACT
Organism: Alistipes sp.; assembly: GCA_028691095.1. Classification (GTDB taxonomy): domain Bacteria; phylum Bacteroidota; class Bacteroidia; order Bacteroidales; family Rikenellaceae; genus Alistipes_A. Next base: position 3,884 of record JAQUZZ010000066.1, read on the forward strand.
TTGTCGGAGAGTGCAGGTGACAGTGATGGATAGTGCAGAGCGACAATTTATTACGCCCGCCATGGTGCACGGATGGTTTGCCAGTGAGCAATGGAAGTTGGTGGGGCAGGAGCTTGACCAAATCAATACCATGAAGGTCAAACAATTCATTGATCGTCGAGGGTACGTCCTGTCGTCTCGGGTCTACACCTCGATGGATGGGGTGTTGCATATTGAGTTGAGTCAGCGTTGTCCGATTCTTCGTTTTAATACGGCGAACGGATATAATTTTTATTTGACCGAAGATCATTATATCTTGCCGGCGCAGCGCCATTTTGTGCTCTATTTGCCTCTGGTTACAGGCGTAGTGGAGTGTCCTTTTGAACGGGGCTTTGTGGGGTCGTTGGATTCATTGGCTGGAATGGATGAAAAAAAAGTCGAAAAAAGTTACCGGTTTCTGGTGAAACTCATTAATTTTGTGAAATTCGTGGATAGTGACGATTTTTGGAAGTCGTTTGTGGTACAGATTCATGTGGATCCCATGATGTCCGATCCGGACGGAGATCCTGACGTGAGTTTGGTTCCGCGCGCAGGAAATCAAGTCATTGTATTGGGCTCTTTGGAGGATTATCCCGAGAAATTGGAGAAATTGATGCGCTTCTATCGCCATGCCATGCCGTATGAGGGATGGGGACGCTATCGGATCATCAACCTGAAGTATCAGGGGCAGGTGGTGTGTACCGAATCGGACGATCCGCAGTGAGTCGATGCTCACCTGATAAATAACGATTTTTGATTCACCGGTTCCGCTGAGGAACTGCGACAAAATAGGAAAGAATAGTGGAAAACGGAAATTATAATGTTGCGATTGACTTGGGTACCAACACCGTGGTAGCCGTAGTTGGTGCGAAAAGCGAAGAGGGTAAGATTCACGTGATAGATCGAGAGATCGTTCCTGTGGAGGGAATGGTACGTGGAGAGATCCGCAATATAGATCAGGTTTCGCGCAGCATCAAACGATGTGTCGAGCAGATCGAACAACGACAGAATTTCCGGATCACAGAGGCCTCTGCCGGTATTTCGGGTCAGCACATTCGGAGCGTAAAGCAGCTCTACTACGTCTTTGCCAGTCGGGGTGGGGAGATCCGTCAGGAGGATGTGCGCCAGTTGCACGATAGTATGCGTAAAGTGCCGGCTCCCGATGGCGAACGCATTTTGCAGATTATCCCCCAAAACTATATCGTGGACGACGAGGAGGAGACCTCTTCGCCGGTGGGAACTTTTGGCAACAAACTCTCCTCGACGTTCAATATCGTCTTGGGAGATTCGTTGGCCATCAATCGGATGGAGATGGCACTTTCGCGTGCCGGAGTGACACCGCGGGGCGTATACCTCAATGCCATCGCCTCAGCCGATGCCGTGCTCTCGGCCGATGAGAAACAGGAGGGCGTTGCAGTGGTGGATATTGGCGCGGGGACTACCGATGTGGTGGTCTATTGCGGCGATGTGGTACGTCACGTAGGCATTGTTCCGATGGGAGGCAATGCCATCAATAAAGACATTCGCTCCTACGGAATTTTGGAGAAGCATGTGGAGAATCTCAAGATCCGTTACGGAAACGCCATGCGCAGTATGGCTCCCTCCGATATGTATATCACTACACCGGGGCTGAGTTCCAAGGCCTCCAAAGAGATCTCGGCGCAGAATCTCTCCGCAATTATTGAGGCGCGAATGTTGGATATTTTCGATTTTGTGGTCGAAGAGTTGAAGAAATCGGAGTGCCAAGATCGATTGACTGCGGGAGTTGTCCTCACCGGAGGCGGGGCGCAACTGAAGAATATCGAGACTCTTTTCAAGGAGTATACCCATATTGAAGCCCGTGTGGCCGGTGCCGAGTGCGTTTTGGACGAGGAGTCGGTCGAGTTGGCCGGAATGCCCACCATGGCTACTGCCATGGGATTGTTGGTTCGTGCCTGTCAGGAGCGAGAGCCGCATCGCGAAAGCCGTGCGACGAGTACCCCGTTGCGTCAGGCTGCACCCTCTGCCGCGACCGAGACCCCGGAACCGCGCCCCGTATCGGCACGGAAGATTAACGATCTCTATCGTGGGGGGGCAAGCAATGCCAACGAGCCTGCGGTGGATCCGACTGAAGAGATGGAGGAGGAGTCGGAGACGACAGCGGCTCCTGCAAAACGGAAATTTAAATTCGTCTCCAAAATGAAGGAGATGATCAATCGTGTCTTCGATGAAGAGATCGAGGACAACGAGATCTAATCGCTTATAGAGCAAAGATACAAGGAATATGGCCGAAGAGAATACAATGATTGATTTTGAGATCCCGAAATTGTCGCCCTCCATCATTATGGTGACGGGCGTGGGCGGCGGCGGTAGCAATGCGGTCAATCATATGTTTGACCTGGAGATTGCCGATGTCTCATTTATGGTCTGTAATACCGATCCGCAGGCACTGCGCAACAGTCCGGTTCCCGTGAAGGTGCGGCTCGGACAGAATGGGTTGGGCGCAGGCAACAATCCGGAGAAGGGACGCCAATCGGCGTTGGAGAGTCTGGACGAGATTGTCGACATCTACAAGCGTGAGGGCACCAAGATGGTCTTTATTACGGCCGGAATGGGAGGTGGTACGGGTACGGGGGCCGCTCCGGTCATTGCCCGTGCAGCCAAAGAGTTGGGGATCCTGACCGTCGCCATTGTGACCCTGCCCTTCAAGACCGAAGGTCCCAAACGGATGCGTCAGGCCTATCAGGGTATTGATGAGTTGCGCGGTTGCGTCGACTCCTTGCTCTTGATTAACAACGAGAACATTCAGGAGATCTTTGGAAAACTAACCCTTACCGAGGCCTTCGGAAAGGCCGATGATATTTTGGCTACGGCAGCGCGTGGCATTGCCGAGGTCATCACTCGTGAGAATACGGTCAATGTCGATTTTGCCGATGTGCAGACCGTGATGAGCGAGAGTGGCGTAGCGTTGATGGGTTCGGGGCGTGCTTCGGGTGAGGATCGGGCGATGGCTGTGGCGAATATGGCCTTAGAGTCACCGTTGCTCAACCACAATGATATTGCCGGAGCCAAGAACATTCTGATTAACATCACCTCCGGAACCAACGAGATCACCTTGGAGGAGACCTACATGATTACCGAGTATATCCAGGAGCGTGCAGGAAATAACGCCGATATTATTTGGGGAGCCGGTAGAGATGAGACCTTGGGCGAGGATATTGAGGTGACGATCATTGCCACGGGATTCGATTATACGCAGATGAACATGGTGAGCTACTCTCCGTTGCAGGGGTATAAGGATGCACAGCGCAAAGTGGCTGCACCCGCAGAAGTACCCGCACCGCAGAAGGAGGCGACAGCTCCGATGGCTTCAACCTCTGAGATGCGC
>JAQUZZ010000067.1 GCA_028691095.1 Alistipes sp.
CCTCTTTCATCCGAGGGGCTTCGCAGGAGATGCCGTGGATTCCATAATCCTTTTTGAGTGCCAACATTGCCAGTCGTTCCCCGACCTCCTCTTTCTGTGAGGGGTGGATGCAGTGGGTCTCGCCGATGTCCAGCGTGGGTGCCATACCGGAGTAGGGGATCAGATCCAAGGCCTGAACCTGCTGCTCGACAATCATAGGAACCGCTGTGTGGTCGGTTGAAATGTAGATGTAGGGTGCAATCTGTACGTAGTAGAAGGGCATCTCGTTGTTGCCCCACATCTCACGCCATAGGGCTACCATCTGCTGCATATGGCGCGCGTAATACGGGGTGTTCCCCAGAATGAGGTTCGACTCTCCCTGATACCAGAGAAATCCGCGTGCGGTGTAGTTGAAGATGGGGTAGATCATGGCGTTGTAGAGGTAGGAGGCGCGGTTCTGATCCTGACCCTGGAAACGATCTTCTCGGTTGAGTCCGTCGGGTTCGGTTTTCAGAATGGCCGACGTGGTCATCCAACTCTCGACGCGGGTTCCGCCCCAGTCGGACTCGATCATGCCGATCGGAATTCCTAACATCTGCTGCAAGGTGCGACCAAAATAGTAACCGATTGCACTGAAGTCGCCAACGCTCTCTGGGAAGGCCTCTTGCCATCCCTGCTCGGAGTGGCAATCCTGTTGCGGTTCGGCTTGGGCTTCGCGTTTGACGGTGAACAGACGGATTGACGGGTTGTTGCATTGCAGTAGCGTCTTGATGGCGTTGGCGGCGGGTTGACCGGTGAAACCCTTCACCGGCATCTGCATATTGGATTGCCCCGAGCAGATCCACACTTCACCGATCAGGATATTGGTCAATTCGATCGCTTCGCCATCGCTGATCCGGATGGAGTAGGGGCCTCCGGCCTTCGGTGTCTCGACGGCGAGTTTCCATGCACCCTGGGCATCGGCCGTGACGGTGTATTTCTTGTTGTTCCAGGAGGGGGTGACGGTCACCTTCTTGGAGGGGGCGGCGGTTCCCCATAGGTTGGCATTGCATTCGCGTTGCAGCACCATGTTGCTATTCAGCACGGTGGGTAGCGTGATCTTGGCCGTCGCTGTATTCAATGCAATACAGAGACTCAGTAGACACAGAAGTTGTTTTTTCATGAAGATTGTATTTGAGGTAAGTTGTGTAAGGTGCAAACCGTTTTTAAGCACAGCGTGCTCTTTGTGGACAATCAAAGCCTCAATATATGAGGTATATACCGTGACGGAAGTGCTTCATAATGCTTTGGAAGCACTTCGCTGATGGTGTTTTACCTAAATTTCATGAAATTTGCGGCGCTTTACACCCTCAACGGCACTCATCTTTAAACAAAGATAAGAAAAAGAGTCCGGAAAGGCTCGGAAATGGTGTAAATTTCTTATCTTTATCCTTACGATGGACTTCCTTTCATCGCGCCCTGCTTCTGGATAGGGCGACGAGGTCATGACTCACCCCTTGCACAATGTTAACCTAACCCAATACCTTTATGAAACGCTTATTTTGTCTTCTTGGAATTTCGCTTTTTCTCTCTTGCGCACCCACACAACACCCCGTGTCCATCCTCTTCGACACCGATATGGCTCCGGATTACGACGACGTGGGGGCTCTGACCCTTCTCCATGCCTTGGCCGATTCGGGTGAGGCACGCATTCTGGGAACCATCACCTCTAATCGGCAAGAGACCTCTGCACCCTGCATCGACGTCATTAACACCTACTTCGGCCGTCCCGACCTGCCCGTCGGAGGACTTCATGGCCCCGGAGTCACCATGGACACCTGGCATCATGGGAATGGCAAACCCGACGAATCGGAAGTTCGTTGGACCCACGCCCTACCGGCGCGCTTCCCGCATAAGATTGCCTCTACGGCAGAGGCTCAGGATGCCGTTCAACTCTACCGAAGTATTTTGCAGGCTCAACCCGACACCAGTGTTGTGGTGATAACCGTCGGCTTCTTCACCAATCTGCGCGACCTTTTAGCCTCCGCACCCGATTCGCTCTCGCCCCTCAGTGGCAGGGAGTTGGTTGCCCAGAAGGTGAAACGGCTCGTCTCCATGGCCGGAGCCATTCCGCAAGGCAAGGAGTTCAACATCCTAATGGATGCACCGGCCGCTCAAGCGGTCATAGAGCAATGGCCGACCCCGATTCTCTTCAGTGGTTTCGACATCGGCGTGGAGATCCTGACCGGTGCCTCTGTGGCAGCGATGGATGCGCCCGAGAGTCCGGTCACCGCAACCTATCGTATGTGCTTGGAGCAGGACAATCCGGCCGGCCGCATGAGCTGGGATCAGACCGCGGTACTGGCTGCGGTGCGAGGTGCCGATCCCTACTTTGCCACCGAATCGGGGCGCATGAGTGTCAACGCCAACGACAGCACCAACCGCTGGACACCCGACCCCCAAGGCTCTCACGTTCGGTTGCTTCCGAAAATGCCCCTTCCCGAGTTGACCGCAACGATCGAAGCGCTGATGTGTCATCAACCCGTCGCACAGCGGTCGCATAAGTAGAGCCCCAGACCACAGCGCACGGCACACACCCCACGGCTCTGCGTCCGCCTCACATCCTATAAAAAGTAACATTTTTCACTCCTTCTACGTTTTAAATATAGCAGGTTATTTATGGGCAATAGACGCCTCTGTATATCAGAAATATACCGTGGAGAGAGGGTTCAATTATTCTTTGGGATTCCTTATCTATAAATAGAGGGTTTTGATACCACTACTAAAAAAGGCGACGAGGAGTGTGTGAAGGCAGCGTGAAGATGCCGACACAACGACTCGATACGACCTATCATCCTTTCACCCCTCCGGTGAAACCTAACACCCTAAGGCTATGAAACAAGGAGTATGGCTATTGGTATTGCTACTGAGCGGATGGTCGCTCAGCGCACAATCGCATCGCTACGATGACGAATTATACGAAGAGACGTATGACGAGTTCTATGACGCATACGACGAGGGCTGTGACGAACTCTACCGCTTCGGATTCCGACTGAACAACTATGCCAGTCTCTATCCCGATCCGTTTCTGCTCTCCCTCTCCCGCGAGTATGGCATTCCGCGCAACACCCTGCGACTCTATCTCCAAAGGGGGTACTCTCCAAGCGACCTCTTCATGGGGCTGGAGATCGCACGTCGCACCCCCTTCGGGATTCGCGATGTGCTGAATTTCTACCGGAACAGTCGCGACCGCAACTGGATTAGCGTGTCGGCTCATTTTGGCATGGGGCCCAACACGCCCCCCTATCGCTTGATGATCCGTCAATTTCAGGCTTGCTACCACTATTGGAACGGATATTATGTCCATCGTCACCCCAACCGCGTACCCCCTCCGGTCTATGCGCATGAGTGGTCTTACTTCCGACCCCACCCCGTGCATCCGGTGCGTCCTCCTCATCCCTCCCATCCCGTGCATCCTGTACCTCCGAAGCACCCGCAACGCCCCTACGGTCATCCGCAACCCGAGCCTCCTCACCCTTCGGTGATTCATCAACCTCGGGTTCCGCAACCCTCACGTCCCGTGCCCTCGGATCGCCCCTATGTCTCGACCCCTGCGCGACCCAGTCGTCCGACGCAAGCTCCGAACCCTTCATCTCGTCCCGCATCCGGAAGTCCTACCGTCTCCGCGAAACCCAAAACCGAGAAGAGTTTCCGCCAAAGCGAGACGCGTGTCGATCACCGCGTGCGCTCCAAATCAACCGAGACGTCGGCCACAACGAGTACTACGACCCCGACCAACACCCCGTCGGTGGGTCAATATCGTCGATAGTTCTCGATGCAACACGCTGGCTGATAGGTAAAAGAAACGGCACTTCTGTATGGCGCATTACTTACTCCACGTCCATCGGAGTATATCGCGTATTCGGATTCACCCTGCAAATCCCGCAACTTCAAGGTGCATCGTCAAAGAAAAAGAGCTACTTTTGCCACCCGAAGGCACGAAGGCTCGTTGCAAGAGCGATGGCTTCGGACTCCACGTTGCAAACCGTTAGAAAACACCCTCTTCGCGGGGAAACAAGCGCAACGTGTGATGGATTCGCAAGCAATACAACGGCCTATCTGGCCTATACCGCTGGGTTACGTAGGGTGTAGCATTCTAAATCACAGAGCACTATGAATTACAAACTTTCAGATATTGCGCTTCACACCGAGGCTCAGCTTCGGGGCGAAGATCGACACGTCAGTCGTGTCACCCAAGATAGTCGTCGCACCATCGACCCCGCTGCCACGCTCTTTGTGGCGCTGCGCGGAACGCATCGCGATGGACATCAATACATCGACGAACTCTATCGTCGCGGAGTTCGCAGCTTCATGGTCGATCACGCGATGGATCTCGCCCGCTATCCGGAGGCGGGGTTCCTGATCGTGCCGCAAACCCTGGAGGCTTTACAGCGACTGGCCGCCTATCACCGCTCTACCTTTCGGGGTAGGGTCGTTGCCATCACCGGAAGCAACGGCAAGACCGTAACCAAGGAGTGGATTGCCCAACTCTGTCCTCCGGAGGTGAAGATGTTCCGTAGCCCCAAAAGCTACAACTCCCAAATCGGGGTTCCCCTCTCGCTGCTGATGATCCAAGGCGGCGAGGAGTTTGCCGTCATCGAAGCCGGCATCTCCCGTCCGGGCGAGATGGAGCGACTGGAGGCCATGATCCGTCCCGACATCGGCATGATTACCAACATCGGAGAGGCTCATCAGGAGCATTTTGTCTCCCACGAGGCCAAGACGGCCGAGAAGTGTAAGCTGTTCCGCAATACGCCGGTTCTGCTCTACAATCCGGCGGATCCGATGCTCCGCACCATGCTTCCGGCTTGGTTTCCCGACCGGAAACTCTTAGGCATCAAAACTTCGCAATATCCCATCGACCGTCTGCCCTTCCCCGACAGCGCATCGCACGAGAACGCCGCACTGGCCATGGGGCTCTTCGACGCCTTGGGTTACAACCTCTCCAGCATCCTGCCGCGCATTGCGAAACTGCAAAGTGTCGTCATGCGACTCGAACAGAAAGAGGGAATCAACGACTGTCAGATCATCAATGACAGCTACAACACCGACATCAACTCGCTGGAGATCGCCTTGGAATATCTCTCAACCGTTGCACGACACCCCGAAAAAGTATTGATTCTCTCGGATATAGACCAAAGCGGTCGTACGGCCGAGGAGCTCTACACCGAGGTAGCACGCTTGGTTGCGCTCAACGGCATCACCGAGGTGATCGGGATCGGGGCGGAGATCTCCCAACAGGAGGCACGCTTCACTGCTCCCAAAACCTTCTACCCGTCAACCGAACACTTCCTGCGCAGTGCCGACCGCAGTCGCTTTGCCCGTCAGAGTCTGCTGCTCAAGGGAGGTCGTCGCTTCGGATTTGAGCGGATCGAACGCATCTTAGAGGAGCAGATCCACACCACAACCTTAGAGGTCAACTTGGATCACATGATCCATAACCTCAACTACTTTCGCGGATTACTCAAACCCGATCAACATCTGATGGTGATGGTCAAAGCCTCAGCCTACGGCCACGGAACCTATGAGGTGGCTCGTATGTTGGAGCAGCAGGGTGTCGATTTTCTGGCGGTGGCTTTTGCCGACGAGGGGGTCACCCTCCGCGAAGCGGGCATCACCATGCCGATTGTCGTGCTCAATGCCGATGCCGACAGTTTCGATCTGATGATCGAGTATCGACTCGACCCCGAGATCTACAACTTCTCCTCGCTCGAAGCCTTTGCTCGTGCGGTGCAACGTCGCGGAGAGATCGAGGAGACGCCCATACACCTCAAGTTGGATACGGGTATGCACCGTTTGGGATTTGAACGCCCCGACATCGAGGCGTTGATCCCCGCCCTCAAGGCTCATCCCGAACTCTCGATCCGCACGATCTTTACCCACATGGCCGGCAGCGACGAAGCGTGTCACGACGACTTCACACGGGGACAGATTGCCCTCTTTCGCGAACTGAGCGACCGTTTGATCGCTGCATTTCCCGACCATAAGATTTTGCGTCACATCGACAACAGCGCCGGCATCGAACGCTTCCCTGAAGCTCAGTTCGACATGGTGCGACTGGGAATCGGACTCTACGGCATCAGTTTCGTACACCAAGAATCGCTGCTTCCGGTCAGCACGCTGCGCAGCCGCATCGTACAGATCAAGACGATACCCGTGGGCGAAACCGTCGGTTACGGACGGCACGGCATTGTCTCGGAGCATCCGGTACACTTGGCCACCATCCCTATCGGCTATGCGGACGGACTGGATCGTCACCTGAGTTGCGGACGATGGAGTTGTCGGGTACGCGGGAAAAAAGCCCCCATCTTCGGCAATATCTGCATGGACACCTGCATGATCGACATCACGGGAATTGATGCCCATGAGGGCGACAGCGTCATTGTCTTCGGCGAAGGCGCCCCCATTGTGGCGATGGCAGAGGCTTTGGATACGATTCCCTACGAGATTATGACCTCCATCTCCACACGAGTCAAACGAATTTTTACTAAAGAGTAGGCTTCTACGTCACTCCCAGCCGGAGGTCGGTTGTGTGGCAAGGGTCAGGATGATGTGTCTCCTCTTTTTTACGCTACAAATCAATGCCCTATGTGTGCAGGTAAGATCTATATGCTCCCCACTCCAATCGGAGATACTCCGGTGTACGACGTATTGCCGCTGTACAATCAGAAGATTCTACAACAACTCGAATATTTCGTGGTCGAGGATCTGCGCTCGGCTCGTCGCTTTCTGAGTCGTGCCGGCATCAACCGTCCGATCGATTCCCTCCGTTTCGGGGAGCTCAACGAACACTCCACCCCCGAAGAGGTGGCCACGCTTCTCGAACCGATTCTCCAAGGCTCCGATGCAGGGGTGATCTCCGAGGCGGGAATGCCGGGCATCGCCGATCCGGGAGCCGAGTTGACGGCCTTGGCGCATCTGCGAGGTATTGAGGTTGTGCCCTTGGTGGGACCCTCTTCGATTCTGCTGGCACTGATGGCCTCCGGACTGAACGGCCAATCCTTTGCGTTCAACGGATACCTCCCGATCAAATCGGCCGAGCGCACCCAAGCCCTTCGTTTCTTTGAACGGCGCGCACAAAACGAGCGGCAGTCGCAACTCTTCATTGAGGCTCCCTATCGCAATCTGAAGTTGTACGAGGAGATGCTACGCACCA